>SLSG01000141.1 GCA_007130545.1 Bacteroidales bacterium
AACTGAAGTCAGAGCTCTATATCCCGGGGGTGGTGGACCGACTGATCCGGGAAGGCAAGGCCCGGGTGAAGGTGCTGCCCTCAGCGGCCCGGTGGTTTGGGGTAACCTATCAAGAAGACAGATCCGGGGCCGTATCGGCCATTCAGGACTTGACAGACAAGGGAGATTACCCCGGCAGGCTTTGGGACAACCATCTGTGAAAAATCCTGAATATAGGCCCGGTGAGCAGATCATTTCGACATTTGTCCACTTGATTTACCCAATTATCCACCCCCATTCGGGCATCCGGGCATACCTTTGAAGCGTTAAGGTTTTAGGAAATCAGGTTGCATCCGGATTATCCGGCCAGGCACCTACGGTCCGACGGACCGTAGGTGTGCTGGCCGCTTAATCCGCTTTTGTAAACGGACGGTACCACAAGTGTGCCGGTATAATCTAGGTTTAACTTCAGCTTCATGCGTTCCATTCTTCTGCTTTTTCTGCTAAGCTTTTTCTTTGTACCTCTTACTGCGCAGCACTGCAATTCTGAAGGCTTTGAAGGACCAGGGTTTTTTGATACCTACCACGAGATCTGGAGCCAGCGCAACCTGTGGTCCATCTACAACGTCCATGATCCCACCGTGCTGAAAACGGACGATGGGTTTGTCATGTACAATACAGATGTTTCGATGGGCAATGTGCATCCGGTGGGCCTGGCGAAGAGAACTTCTCCCGACCTCGTTAACTGGACCTGGGAAGGCACCGCTTTTGACGGGGCCCCGGAATCTGCCATGGAATGGATGCTGGAACAGCGGCCCGATTACAATCCCACTTCGCTGTGGGCTCCATTCCTGATCAAGGCCGGGGATGAATATCGCCTCTATTATTCCATGTCGGTCTTCGGTCAGACAATCTCTTTTATGGGTCTGGCAACCAGTGAATCGGCAATCGGGCCATGGGAAGACAAGGGCATGGTAATCACCACGGTAGCATCCGACAATAAAAATGCAATTGACCCATCGGTGATCATTGACCGGGAAACCGGCCAGCACTGGATGGCATACGGCTCTTACTGGACCGGTATCTATATTGTGGAACTTGACCCGGAAACCGGGCTGCTGCTGAACCCGGGTGATTATGGGGTGAACGTGGCCAGAAGGGGTGGGTCGTCGCTGGAGGGGGCTGAGTTTGCATACCGCAACGGCTGGTATTACCTGTTCGTTTCGTACGGATGGCTTGAAGATTCATACAATATTCGGGTGGGGAGGTCGCAGACCCCGGAGGGTCCCTATTCTGATTTTCATGGCACCCCCATGCTGGAAAGTACCAATAATTTTCCTCTGGTTTTGCGTCCCTACCGCTTCAACCATCATGAAGGCTGGCAGGGTACCGGCCACTGTTCGGTTTTCCAGGACGGGGACAAATACTATATGGCCCATCAGGGGCGCACCAGCACGGCCATTTACAATATGGTACTGCACCTGCGAGAGATATTCTGGATCGATGATTGGCCAGTGGTCTCCCCTCAGCGTTATGCCGCTGTGCCCCAGTGTGAGATCAATGAAAAAGACTTGGCCGGGATGTGGGAGCATATGCTGCTGACCACCGGGGGAGGGCTTGCCAGGCCGGATATCATTGAACTGGATAAAGGAAATACCATCAACAACTCACAGTCCAATGCCTGGACACTGGAAGGGGATACCCTGACCCTCAGTTGGAATAACGGGCAGTACATTGACCGCCTGATCGTTTCGTGGGGCTGGGACTGGGAAAACCGGTTTGTGACACTGGTTTACACAGGGATGAATGAAAACAGCCTGAACATTTGGGGCAAAAAGATCGACCAGGAGGTAATTGATGCCTTGACCATTCCAGAGGCTGGATCCACATACCTGGTTCGCAACCATCACAGCAACCAGCTGATGGAAGTGGAGCATCCCGGGGATGGCGCCAACATCCGGCAGCGGGTCGACCTGGAGGCCGACACCCAGGAATGGCTCCTGATCGATGCCGATGATGGCTACTTTCAGCTCAGGCCGATGAGCAGTTCCGGGCTGGTGATGGAGGTGGCCAATGCCAGTCCCGGCAATGGAGCCAATATCCGGCTTGGCACTGATGAACAGGGAGATCACCAGATGTGGAAGCTCAGCTACCAGGACAATGGGTACTTTGCGTTGCTTTCAAAGGTCAGCAATGATCAGCGCTGTGCTGAGGTGAGCAGCTACGGGGTGCATCAGGGGGCAAATATCAACCAGTGGGAGTTCCATGGTGGCAACAACCAGTTGTGGCGGCTGACCCGACAGCGTACCGGTGTCGACCCGGGATATGGTACGGGTGTCACCGGGCCCTATGCCGAGAATGAAATGATACGGGTGTTCCCGAACCCCTTGTCAGGTTCTGCGGTGCAGATCGACCTGGGCCAGGTTCAGACCGGCGGCCAGGTAGAGGTGCGTATTTACAGCACTTCCGGTTCCATTGCCTATCAATCCCTGCTTGCACCGGCCTCACTGCACACCCTGCAGTTGACATTGCCCCAGGGCTTGTATGTCGTTTCCGTGCGGTGGGACCAGCAGGTGGCCAGCCATCGGCTGCTGGTGTTGTAAATTCAAGTGCCTGTCAGCCATTGTGGGACCCGGGCAAATGTAGGAAATTTAAAAATTGAACAGGATGTCATTTTTCATGCTTTTTTACCGGCTCAAGTTGCTGATTCCGGCGGTCATCGTCCTGTTGCTTTTCCAGGGCTGCAAAAACGAAGCCCGAATAGAGGCCTTCCATTTGTCTGAAGTCACCCTGCTGAAAGGGCCTTTCAGTGAGGCCATGGAGAACAACCGGACCTATATCATGTCTTTGGATCCCGACCGGCTGCTCCACCCCTTTCTGCGGGAGGCGGGTCTGCCCCCGAAAGGTCCTTCTTATGGGAACTGGGAGTCTACCGGACTTGACGGGCATACCGCCGGACACTACTTGACCTCGCTTTCGCTGTTTTATGCCACAACCGGCAACCAGGAAGCCCTGGACCGCCTGGTATATATGCTGGAAGAGCTGAAACGTTGTCAGGCGCGTCACGGGAATGGCTATGTGGGAGGTATTCCCGGGGGTGAGTCCATGTGGAAAGAAATCGCTTCCGGGAACATCAGGGCCCAGAATTTCTCACTGAACGAAAAGTGGGTTCCATGGTACAATATCCATAAGCTTTTTGCTGGCCTGTATGATGCATGGCAGTACGCCGGCCTTTGGCCTGCACGGGAGCTGCTGATCGGTTTATCGGACTGGGCCCTGGACCTCGTCGGGGAACTTTCTGAGGAGCAGATGCAGGATATGCTTCAGGCAGAACACGGGGGCATGAATGAGGTGTTTGCCAATGTGGCTGCCATGACCGGGGAAAGCACCTACCTGGAGCTGGCCCGGAGGTTTTCCCATCATGTCATCCTGGATCCGTTGCTGGAAGGGGAGGACAGGCTGGATGGCCTGCATGCGAACACCCAAATCCCCAAGGTGATCGGTTTCAAGCGTGTGGCCGATGTGGCCGGGGACACGGAATGGGACCGAGCGGCCCGGTTTTTCTGGCAAACCGTGGTGGAGAACCGCTCTGTATCCATCGGGGGGAACAGCGTCAGGGAACATTTTCACCCGGCCGACAACTTTTTCCCGATGATCGCTGACCGGGAAGGCCCGGAAACCTGCAATACCTATAATATGATGAGGCTTGCCTACCAGTTGTTTTTGTCGGATGGGGATGAGGAACTTATCGGGTATTATGAAAGGGCCCTGTACAATCACATCCTGTCTTCCCAGCATCCTGAGCACGGGGGACTGGTATACTTTACCTCCATGCGTCCCCGGCATTACCGGGTATATTCCCGTCCGGAAACCAGCTTTTGGTGCTGTGTAGGTTCCGGCATAGAAAACCATATGAAATACGGGGAGCTGATCTATGCGCAACGGGGAAACGATTTGCTGGTGAACCTGTTTATTCCCTCGGAAGTTCATTGGGAGCGCATTGGGGTTCGGCTGATCCAAACCACCGACTTCCCGGAGGAGGAAACCACCACACTGGTGGTGGAGGCAGCCCGTCCCGTCCGGTTCCGGTTGATGCTGCGGTATCCGGAATGGGTTGTCCCGGGTGGTATGGAAATTTTGGTGAATGACAGCCCTTATCCGGTTTCCGGTGAACCCGGTACTTATGTTTCTGTCAGCCGCAGGTGGCGCAACGGCGATACGGTGCGGGTGCGGTTGCCCATGCATGTTCGCCTGGAACCTTTGCCTGACGGATCACCCTATGTGTCTATCCTTTATGGTCCGGTTGTGTTGGGAGCCAGGTCTGATGCCGATGATCTGCAGGGCCTGCTGGCCGATGACAGCCGCATGGGCCATATCGCCTGGGGGGAATTGTTGCCCCTGCAGGACGCCCCCATTCTCGTGGGTGACACCGATGCAGTTACCAGCGCCATGGAACCCGTGCCGGGCAGTCCCCTGGCATTTCGCCTCCGGGATGTGGTATATCCTGCATCTAACGGGGAGATGCTGCTTGAACCGTTTTACGGGATACACGATTCCAGGTATATTCTTTACTGGCCACTGGCCGGTCCGGATGAAGTGGCAATGATCAGGCAAGCCAGGCATGACTTTGAAGAGGTCCGGGTGAAACTGGATGCCATAACCATTGACCAGGTTTCACCCGGTGAACAGCAACCCGAAGTGGAGCATGGGTTCAGGGGTAACCGGACAGAGACGGGTATGAACCGAGGCCGGATGTGGCGCCATGCCAGGGGGTGGTTCAGCTACAACCTGTCCGACCCCTTTGGGGAGGCCAGCGCGTTGCAGCTAACCTACTTTGGTATGGACAGGGACCGGCATTTCGACATCCTTGTCAATGATACAAAAATAGCCGGGGTGCATCTGGACGGCAGCCGGGGGGACCGCTTTTTTACCGTGGATTATAAGATCCCCGCAGATGTGGTGGCGAGCGCTCCCGGGAACATTCTGGTTACCCGCTTTGTGGCCCATGAAGGGTCTATCGCCGGGGGGATCTATGAGGTTCGGCTACTCAGGACAACCGCCGGGGAAGAATAGTTTAAATGGTCGCCATGCATTTCTTTCAAAAACAAAACAAATTGCGGGGCTGGATCATTCTGGTCCTGCTGGCCGTTTTGCCGGTTACGACGCTGGCTGGTTCCCCGCATAATCGCCAGGAGAAGATCCCGGTTCATGATCCGGTGATGATCCGCCAGGACTCCATGTACTATCTGTTTGCTACAGGGCGCGGGATTTCGGTCTGGTCGAGCCAGGACATGCGCAACTGGAGCCGGGAGGAGCCGGTGTTTGCTACGCCGCCGCAATGGGCACTGGATCAGATCCCGGATTACCAGGGGCATACCTGGGCCCCGGATATTTTTTACCACCAGGGCCTATATTACCTGTATTATTCCGTGTCAAGCTTTGGCAGGAACAGTTCCGGGATCGGGGTGGCCACCAATCGAACGCTACATCCCGGGGATGAAGATTTCCGTTGGGTAGACCATGGGAAAGTGATCCGGTCTGTGCCAGGAAGGGATTTGTGGAACGCCATAGACCCCAATGTGATCCTGGATGAGGATGGACATCCCTGGATGGCCTTTGGCTCTTTTTGGTCAGGCATGAAGCTTTTTCGCCTGGGAGGGGACCTGAAAACACCTGCCGAGCCCCAGGAGTGGCATACGATAGCCGCCCGGGAAAGGGAGTTCGGCACGGATGACCACAGAGCAGGGGATGCCGCAATTGAGGCGCCATTCCTGTTTCGCAAGGGGGGTTACTTTTACCTTTTTGTTTCTTTTGACCATTGCTGCAGGGGCCTGGATAGTACCTACAAGGTCATGGTCGGCAGATCGGAGCAGATCATCGGTCCGTACCTGGACAAAGACGGCAACGACATGGCTTTCGGAGGAGGCAGCCTGGTGGTGGCTGGCAATGAGAACTGGGCCGGGGTGGGACACAACGCGGCATATACTTTCGACGGGGTCGACTACCTGGTCTTCCATGGTTATGATGTGAACGACAACGGCAGGTCAAAGTTGATCATACGTGAAATTGAGTGGGATTCAGACGGTTGGCCTGTGGTAACATTATAGGTTTCATTTTAAATACCCCGATTGTTTCATGAGAATGTTTCGTAGTGTTTTATGGTTATTGTTGCCATTGTTTTTTATTCACCCCTTTGCTTTCGGGGACGAACCGTTCACGGGTCCGCCCTATTTCGACACTTACCATGAATACTGGAACGTCCGGGAGAAATGGACCATGTACAACGTGCATGACCCATCCATATACAAGGACGGAGAATGGTTTTATATGTACAATACCGATGTTTCCATGGGCGGGGGGACGCCTTTTGGCGGACACAAACGCAGGTCCCGGAACCTTATCGACTGGGAATGGCTGGGGACGGCCTTTGACGGAATCCCGGAATCGGCCAGGGAGTACTTCCTGACTTACAACCCCAATTATACAGACAATGGGATTTGGGCCCCGTTTCTGCACCAGTCGGGTGATTCATTCCGACTGTATTATTCGGCTCCTGGCGGACTGGTCAACCAGAACCTGGGTTATATTGGTTATGCCACCAGCGATTCTGCAGGTGGCCCCTGGGAGGACCAGGGCATGCTGGCCGGCTCATTCCCCGGGGACACCATCAACGCCATTGATCCGACAGTGATCATCGACCGGGAGACCGAGCAGCACTGGATGGCTTACGGATCTTACCAGAGGGGGCTTTACATTGTGGAACTGGACCCGGAAACAGGGGGGCTGCTTCATGTGGGGGACCGTGGAAAGCGGATTGCCGGAAGGCAAGGAGGACGGCATGCTGCCATTGAAGGCCCTGAACTGGCCTACCGGAATGGCTGGTATTACCTGTTTGTCTCTTATGACTGGCTGGAGGACTTCTACAATGTCAGGGTGGGGCGCTCGCGCACGCCTGACGGGCCCTATATTGATTTTACCGGCCGGAACATGGCCGAATACACTGATAATTTTCCGATGATCATTGCCCCGTACCGCTTCAACCACCATGGTGGTTGGCAAGGGGTTGCCCATAATTCGGTCTTTCAGGACGGCGACCAGTACTTTATGGCCAACCAGGGGCGTACCAGCAGCGCCATATACAACATGGTGCTGCATGTCCGGAAAATGTTCTGGATCGATGATTGGCCAGTTGTTTCCCCGCAGCGTTATGCGGCCGTTCCACAGAAAGAAATCCCGGTGGATTCTATCGTGGGCCAGTGGGAGCATATGCCGCTGAACTACACGCGAACGGTGCCCCACGCCAGGTCGTTTACCATTGATATCAGCAGTGACGGGACCTTCAATGGCGAGGCCATTAACACTTGGTCAATGGACGGAGATACACTGACGCTAAGCTGGAGCAATGGGTTCTTTGTCGACAGGTTGATCGTTTCCTGGGGGTGGGATTGGGAGAACAGATGCCTTACGCTGTTGTATACCGGCATGAACCAGAACGGGCTGAACGTCTGGGGAAAGAAAATCCTTCCCGAGGTGATCCACCGGAACACCGTGGTGGAACATGGCTCGACTTATGTGATCCGGAACTTCCACGGCAACAAATTGATGGAAGCGGCCGGGGACCATGATGGAGCCAACGTCAGGCAATGGGAGGATACCGGGCAGGATAACCAGGAATGGCTGGCCATTGATACCGGGGACGGTTATTTTATGTTATCCCCGATGAGCAGCTCCGACGGCATGGTGCTGGAAGTGGCCCAGGCCAGTCCGAACAACGGGGCCAATATCCGCATTGCCCCGAATGTTTTCGGGGAACACCAGAAATGGCGGATCGATTACAGGGACAATGGCTATTTTGTGTTGAAGTCTAAGGTCAGCGGGGAGGAAAGATGTGCGGATGTGAACGCATTTTCGGTGGCCAATGGGGCCAACATCGTGCAATGGGAATCTCTGGACGGGAACAACCAGCATTGGCGTTTCGAACGGGTGAAAACTGGGGTGGACACGGGCTATGGTGTGGGCGTTCCCCGTTTGGCAGACCAGCAAACTACCGACATCCGCATTTACCCGAATCCTTCCCATGGCGGTCCCTTGCAAATCGACCTGAGCAAGCTCCATACCAGCGGGGAGGTGAGCATCCGCATCTGGAATGCCTCCGGCAGCCTGGTGTCTTCAGCCACCACGAATCAACAGTCCTTGTTTACATTGAACGACCAGCTGGGCGCAGGTTTGTATATTGTCATGGTTTTCTGGGATGACCAGGTGGCGAACCACAAGCTGATCGTTTATTGAACCCCGGGCAAGAGCCCTGACCGGCGTCCCGGTTTGGCGGTGCTGATCGTTTGCCTGTCGGGAATTACAGGATCGTCCTCCGAAAATACATGAAAATCCACCCTGGTCTGTCGCTTATTCACTTATTTTGAGAAAGCAGGCTTTATAAGCCTATTACAACGTTACACAAAAACCAATCAGACAATGGGAAAAAGAGGATTTTATTACATCGCACTTACAGCCTTTATCCTGGTGCTGTTGGCCATGACGGCTGTAAAAGCCCAGCAGGCCCAAATCAAGATTGACGTGGACCGTACCATCGGGGAGGTTCATCCCCATATTTACGGAAATTTTGTTGAACACCTGGGCCGCTGTGTGTACGGCGGGATTTATGAACCAGGCTCCCCTTTGGCCGACGAGGACGGGTTCCGCACCGACGTTCTTGAAGCCGTGAGAGGCCTGAATATTCCCATCTTGCGCTATCCAGGGGGAAACTTTGTTTCGAACTACCATTGGAAGGATGGGGTGGGCCCGGAGCGTATTCCGCGCCTGGAGCTTGCCTGGCAGCGTCTGGAAACGAATGAATTCGGAACCAATGAATTCATGAAGTTCGCCAATAAGATCGGAACCGAACCGTTTTTTGCCGTGAACCTGGGCACGGGTACCATACTGGAGGCTCAGCAATGGATTGAATACACCAATATTGAAGGGGAGACCTACTATGCTGAGCTGCGCAAGGAGCACGGTTACCCTGAGCCCCACAATATACTGTACTGGAGTCTTGGCAATGAGATGGATGGTTTTTGGCAAATGGGTGCGCTGAATGCAGAGGATTACAGCAAGAAAGCACGGGAGGCGGGCAAGCTGATGCGTTACACTTCCCCTGATGTGAAACTGATCGCAACCGGTTCATCCAACTACCGTTC
Source organism: Bacteroidales bacterium (assembly GCA_007130545.1). Classification (GTDB taxonomy): domain Bacteria; phylum Bacteroidota; class Bacteroidia; order Bacteroidales; family UBA7960; genus SLSG01. The sequence goes on from SLSG01000141.1 coordinate 9,174, forward strand.
CGATGCCGATCCCGACCACTGGAATCGCACGGTACTGGAGGAGCTGAAAGACTATATCGATTACATAGCCTTGCATATTTACGTAGGCAACCCCAATGACAATTATTACGATTTCATGGCCACCCCCCTCGTGATCGAGGAACGTACCCGCGTGGTGGAAGGCATGATCCGGGATGTAATGCAGCGTACAATTCGCCGCCATACCGAGGAACCCATCTATATTGCGTGGGATGAGTACAACGTCTGGTATCGGGCCAGGGTGGGGGATCTGATGCGGGGAGAACGCGCCCTGGAGGAGCATTACAACCTGGAAGATGCCCTGGTGATCGCTGGCATGCTGAATGCGTTTATCCGGAATGCCCACATTGTCAAGATGGCCAATATGGCCCAACTGGTGAATGTAATTGCACCGATCTTCACCAGTGAGACAGACATGTTCCTCCAAACCATTTATTACCCCCTGCAACTGTTTGCCAACCATATGCATGGGACCTCGCTTGATGTGTTTGTTGATTGTGACACCTATGACACCGGAAGGTTCTACCTGGGACTGGGCGAAACAACTACCATCCAGAAAGGGGTGCCTTACCTGGATGTAAGTGCCACGTATACCGACGGAGAGGTAATCATTGCCGTAGTCAACCGGAACAAGGACCAGGCGATCAGCACCGATATCATTTCCCAGAGCGGTAATTTTTCCGGTCCCATCGAGGTTTACGAGGTAAATGGCCCGGGCATCAAAGCCAAAAATGATTTTGGCGTAACCAACGTTCAAACCGAGCGAAAAAACGATATCCGCACCAGGGGCGACCGTGTAACCTACAGTTTCCCACCCCACTCATTCACCCTGCTCAAGGGCAGAGTCAGCCAGTAAGTACCCCTTGACTGTTCTTTCAAACCATGTAGCAATGAACATACAAAGCGCATTTCGTTTCATTTTCTGCCTGCTCGTATGCCCGGCCTTATTGTTTTCCTGTGGTAATGGAGAAGTGGATTATGACCCGGGGATAAGTGATGACTATAGCCACCTGACCGACATTCAACATTACCGGCAATGGGGGGTGTACAATGTGCACGACCCAAGCTGTATCAAGGCGGATGATGGCTATTATTACCTGTATTCAACCGATGCGATTTACTGGCCTCCCGGAGCCGTTCGGGAGTCAGACACCATTCAGACAGGCTTTGTGCAGGTCAGGAGATCACCGGACCTGGTGAACTGGGAGTTTGTCGGGTGGGCCTTTGAAAAGATCCCGGAAGCAGCCATGAAGCACATCCGGGTAGCTTCTGGGGGCAGGGAGCCCCACAACCTCTGGGCGCCCTATATCCAAAAGCATAAAGATGAGTATAGGCTTTACTATTCGGCCTCCCTTTTTGGCGCCAACACTTCCTTTATCGGCCTGGCGGTAAGTGAATCCCCGCTGGGTCCATGGAGGCAGGCCGGGGGCGTGGTGAAAACCTTTGAAACCGATCCTGTCAATGCGATTGACCCCTCGGTGGTAACAGATGCCGAAACCGGCCGGCAATGGATGCATTACGGCTCTTATTTCGGGGGTATGTACGTTCTGGAGCTGGACCCTGAAACGGGACTCGCCCTGCATGAGGGAGACCTAGGCCATTGCGTGGCGAGGAGGGCTGAAGGAGATATCCGCATCATTGAAGCGCCGGAGGTCATTTACAATCCGGAACTGGAACAGTATTTCCTGTTTGTTTCCTATGACCCCCTGTTTTCCCATTACAATATCCGGGTTGGACGTTCCGACTTTCCCGAGGGACCTTTCCATGATTATTTTGGCCGGGACATGATGGAGGAGGAAAACAACGTGCCGGTAATTACGTATCCCTATAGGTTCAGCGGCCATCCCGGCTGGGCCGGGGTGGGGCACAATGCGGTCATCTTAGATGACGGCAGGTATTTTCTATTTCACCAGGGCCGGCTCGCACCCGGTAATCACATGATGGTACTCCATGTCCGGGAGGTATTCTGGACGGAGAATGGTTGGCCTGTCGTTTCGCCCCAGCGGTACGCAGGGGTACCGCAAACCCCGGTGTCCAGGGAGGAATTGATCGGACCATGGGAAGAGATCAGACTGGCAGAAGTGAAAGATACCGTAAGCCTTTGGCAGGGGCAGATCCCCCCCGGTGGCTGGCATTATGACACGCTTCAGTTCAACAATTCAGCCAAAATCGCCCTGAATGCCGACGGGTTCATCGAGGGGCGGGACGGCCTGCAATGGGCAATGGAAGGCGACCGATTGTACCTGACCAGGGAAGAAGGCAAACAGGCCGAAGAGCTGATCGTTTTCAGGGGATGGGACTGGGAGCTGGGACGTGAGACCGTCCTGTACTCAGGCCTGGGAATCAATGGTTTCGGCATATGGGGGAAACGGGTGGAAGAGGCCCGTCCATGATTGGCTGGTGCCAGACAAAAACAAAACCGCCACAGGGAAGCCCTTGTGGCGGTTTCTGTTTTTGAGATTCAACACATGATATTTACCGCATGGTTTAATACACTTCGAATACCACTACGGATTTTGCCGGGATGGTTACCCGGAGCTCGTTGTTGCGCAGCCTGCCCTGGTTAAAGTCAGCGGGCTCCACATTTTCGGGGTTGTCAAACGTATTGTGTGCGTCAAGCTCGGGAGCGGTAAGTATTCTGCCGGTGAAACGGCTGACATCCTGTCCCCTAAAATCAATCAACATCTCGGAATCTTCCCTTGGGTCCACGTTGACGATCGACACCAAAATACGTCCATCCTTTTTTGAGGCCGAAGCACTCAATGCCGGCACTTCCTCTCCTTCGAAGACATATTTGGCCGTTTCCAGATGCAAGGGAAGCAAAGTGGCATCATGGTGTCCCTTGTACATCTCAAAGACGTGATAGGTTGGCGTAAGGAGCATTTTTTCCTCATCCGTGTGGATAAGCGCCTGAAGCACATTCACGGTTTGTGCAATATTTGCCATGCGGACCCGGTCGCTCATTTCGTTGAAATAGTTCAGGGAGATCCCGGCCACAAAAGCATCCCGCATCGTGTTCTGCTGGAACAGGAATCCAGGATTTGTGCCAGGTTCCACATCAAACCAGGTACCCCATTCATCCACCACCAGGGCAACCCTTTTATCGGGATCGTAGCGGTCCATGATGGTCATATGCCGCCTGATCACCCGCTCAATAGCATATACCCTGTTAATGATGTCAAAATACCTGTATTCGGGGAAGCCGGTAGCCGGACCCTTGTTATACCAGTCGGTCGTATAATGATGGAGGGAAAGCCCCCACATCATCCAATGGGGAATGTTCCGCATCATCACCTCGGTCCAGTTGTAATCGTTCACATTGGCACCTCCTGCGATTTTGCGCAGGCGGGTGTTGCCATAATTACGCGCGTAAGTGGCATAGTTGCGGTAGAGCAGGGCGTAGTGCTCCGGGGTCATGTGTCCGCCACAGCCCCAGTTCTCGTTGCCAATGCCCCAGTATACCACCCCCCATGGTTCATTGCGGCCATTTGCCCGGCGCATATCAGCCATGGGACTCACCCCGTCAAAATTCACGTATTCGACCCATTTTGACAGCTCCTCCACGGTCCCGCTGCCTACATTGCCCACGATCACCGGCTCGGTTTCCAGCTGCTCGCACAGGTCCAGGAATTCATGCGTGCCAAAGGCATTGTCTTCGGTCACCCCGCCCCAGTGGGTGTTGATCATTGTGGGACGGTCCTCTCGCGGACCGATGCCATCCATCCAATGGTATTCATCGGCAAAACAGCCTCCCGGCCAGCGCAGATTGGGGATGTTGGTCCTTTTCAATGCTTCCACTACGTCGTTACGGATTCCCCGGGTATTAGGGATTTCCGAATCTTCGCCCACCCAATAACCTCCATAAATGCACCTGCCAAGGTGTTCTGAGAAGTGCCCGTATATATGACGGCTGATCTCCTGTTGTCCCAGGTCGGCATTGATCACGATCCTGGACTGGTGCTGGGCACTTACCTGGGTGATAAACCCCATTCCGAGGACAATAACCAGGAAGACTTTCAGTAATTGACCCCTTATGCTGTTTCTTTTTTTTTCCATACGCATCATTGTTTTCTGCTATTAGTGAAAAAAGCCCGGGAAGCTTTCGCAACAGTAGTCAGGCGTGGCTTCCCGGGTGTTGATTGCATCCGGACGGGTCACTGCCCTGTCCGGTAAAGTGCAGGTTACCTGCGTTGGATCATCACCTTCTGGGTGGTGGCCTCGTTTCCGCTGATCACACGTACTATATAGACACCGGTGTGCATGTTACGGATATCGGTTACGGAACCGATGTTTTCCTGCTTGTAAACCAGTGCGCCCGTAATGCTGTAAACTTCCACGGAAGCCCTGGTTTCAATAGGTAGTTCCACACGGACATTGTCTCCCCTGGCATAGATCCTGGCAGACTCCAGGACCGGAATTTGAACCGAGGAGGCAAAATCACCATATAGTTCAAGGATCTCTTCTTCAGTGAGGGCTTTGTCCCAGATCGTGAAATCATCTAATTTGCCGGTAAACAGCGGGTCGTTCCAATTGGCACGTCCGATAAAGATGTCTTCAAAATCCGACATATCACTGGGATGCAGTCCGGGAAGTTCAATTTCACTTTGCAGCACACCGTCCAGCCAGAGCTGTGCATAGTCCGGGTGGTGTACCATGGTGAGCATATACCACCTGTTACGTATGATGCTGGTCTGGCTAAGGAGAACGGAATCCGTTCCGGGTGCCCAGAAATAGGGGTGGATATTCCACTGCATCTGTCCTTCTCCGTCCCCGTCCCAGTCGGTAAAAGTTGTGATGAACATCACATTCCTCTCCGCAGGGGGGTCCTTGTCAATATGGGTCCCAAAGTCGAATACCCTGGTCCACCATTGAAAGTCGACCTCTGTGGTCCAGTTGAGCCATATATTGAGGGTAATCTCATCCTGGTCGTAAGTGTTAGCTCCCAGGCTGATGTAGCCATCGACACCGTCTAAATAGACCACATCCCCCCGTGCGTCATCCACCACGAAGGAGACCCCTGCAGGGGAGGCCATGGACTGGACATTCTCCATCTGGTCCATTACATTGCTGTCAAACGGGAAGTAGGCATATTGTGCCGTTGCGGCACCTGCAAAAAACAGGGTAACAAAAAGAGAAAGTAGTTTTGTTTTCATAATAAGGAAGGTTTGGTTAAACATGGATTAAAAAACTATTGTTAGGATCAGGAACCGGGGGTCCACCCCGGGTCCTGGTCAAGGTTTTTATTCAAGTCAACTTCGTTTGGGGGGATGGCCATGAAATGACGTCCGGGGATAAAGTTGTTGAATTCCGCATCACGTTCTTTTAACACCTCAAGCATGGCAGGATCTTCCAGCCAACCCCAGCGCAGGATGTCTACGTAGCGGATGGCTTCGAAGCAGAATTCCAGCGCCCGTTCGCGGGTGATCCAGTCCCTCATATCTGCCTGGTTCATGCCGGGGCGGGTGGTGGCCAGGTCGGGCAGATTAGCCCGGCTCCGCACTTGCTGGATGTATGCGTATGCCTCCTGGGTGCGACCCAGCTCGTTCAGGCATTCCGCATAAAGCAGCAATACGTCGGCATAGCGCATGATGCGCTCATTGATTTCTGAGCGCCATTCGTTTTCATTCGGGAAGACACCGTCGTTCAGGTATTTTTTTACATGCACGTGGTTGGGCAGGGTGGCCTCCACTTCCGCCCATGGGCGGCCGTAAACGGTGGATCCCGGGTAATCGAAGAACATGCTGGCCTTCATTCTTGGGTCCAACTCCCCATCTACGGTTTTTTCTTCCTGGAAAAGCTCGAAGATCCAGTCGGTCGGGGTCACATCTCCCCAGCCGAAACCCAGGGGTGCGTAGGTACGCGCCTTGCCGGAAGTTTTGCTCCAGGCACTGGAGGGGTTTCCGGCCCAGCCCAGGGTGGTCCCGCCCACGCTCCTGCTGAACTGGACTTCGAAAAGGGACTCACTGTTGTTTTGGTTACGAATCGTGAAATTGTCCTGGTAGTCGGCCACCAGGCTATACGAACCATACTGCTGGTCAATGATCCCCCTTAGCAAGGGTTCTGCATTTGCCCAATCCCGGATGATCATATAGGTCTTTCCCAGGTAAGCAGCGGCAGCCCCCTTGGTAGCCCTTCCCATATCGGCGGGCGGATATTGCTGCTTGGTTGGAAGGACGGCCATGGCTTCGGTAAAATCCTGAATTACATGCTGCCAGACCTGGTCACGAGGGGTCTTGGGTGGAAAGAAGTCCTCCGGTCCCGCAGGCAGACTGGTAATCAGTGGCACGTCCCTGTATACGTTCAGCAGGTGGTAATAAAACAGTCCCCTCAGGAATTTGGCTTCACCAAGTATTCTGGCTTTCAAGGTTTCGTCCATATCGATCCCGGGCACATAAGTAAGCACCTGATTGGCCCAAAAAATCCCAGCATAGTTGTGTTCCCAGGGGGCAATATAGCAGGGGTTGCCTGGACTTACCTGGTAAATCATCACCTCCTGGGTCCACCACGGACTGGTGTTGCGCATGTCGTCTGCCCGGATGTCCATGATCCAGGGGTACAGACGTAGATATAAGCCATCATAGTATAATGCGCTGTAAACACTGTTCACCCCTGAAATTGCATCTGATCTGGTTTGCCAGTAAGACCCGGTGGTGATCTGGTTGGGGTTGGTCAGGTCTACAAAATCATGTTTGCACGACTGGCTGGTTATAAGGAGCAATCCGAATATGATTGCCATGTTTCTGGGTTTTCTCATGATTCAATGTTTTTCAAATAATACAACCTTACAACGAAAGCTTGACGCCCATTAAAATGGTTCTGGGGGAAGGATATGAACCGTAGTCCTGTCCCCTGAAGAATAAGCCGTCGTTGATCACATCCGGGTCAAAGCCTATGTAATTGGTGAAGGTGAGGAGGTTCTGTGCAGACACGTAAACCCGGAAGCTGTCGATCCCCTGAGGGAAGTAACGGAAATTACCTTCCCTGAAGGTATATCCAAGTTGTATGCTTTGCACCCTAAGAAAGGATCCGTCCATGAACCACCGGTCTGATACCCGGTTATTGCCGTTGGGGTCGCCGATGATGGCACGCGGCCATTTGTCGGAGGTGCCTTCACCCCGCCAGTAGTTTTCGTAGGACTCCACAGTATAGTTCCCATGGTTCAGTCCGTTGAGGATGGAATAGGGTCCGTTTAAGAGGGTGTTGCCATAAACACCCTGAAGGAATATGGCCAGGTCAAAACCCATGTAGGCGAAATCGGCATTGATCCCACCGGTAAGTTTCGGGAAGGCGCTGCCGTGGTATACTCTGTCCCCGTCGTTGATCACACCGTCCCCGTTTATGTCTTTGAAGCGCACATCTCCTGGGCGGGTGGCGGCGGACTGGAATGCGTGGTCGTTGATTTCCTGCTGGTTCTGGAAAATGCCGTCAAACACCCATCCGTAAAGCTGGCCCATAGACCCACCTACCTCCGTCTTGCTCATATAGGTCAGAACCGGGTCGTCCAGTTCCCCGATCTTGGTCACCTCATTTTTCAGCGTCGTGATGTTGGCCGAAACATTATAGTGGAACCGGCCTTCTGCCTTGCGGTAAGAAGCAGAGAACTCAAAGCCCTGGTTTCTCATAGAAGCCGCATTGGTGACCGGATTGCCAACGGTTCCGGTTGACCATGGAACGGGAGAGGCGAACAAGATGTCATTCGCGTCGTTCATATAATACTCGGCGGAAAATTCTAACCGGTAACCCATTAAGGCGGCATCAAAGCCAAAACTCCTGGTGATCCTTTCTTCCCAACGGATGGACGGGTCGATAATGTTGGTCTGGATACCTCCCCTGGGGAGAGAGCCACCGAATACGTAAGTGGCGTATTGGTTGATAAAGCTTTCGTAAAGGTAATCGCCGATGTTCTCGTTCCCGATTTTTCCCCAGCCACCCCGGATCATCAGGTTATCTATCAAGGCCACATTGAAAAAATCTTCCGAGCTGATCTTCCATCCAAGTGAAACAGACGGGAAATCACCGTACTTGTTTCCGGGACCGAACCTGGACGAATAGTCACGACGGAAATTCACCGTGGTGAAATATCTGTCATCGAACGAATAGCTGGCACGGCCCAGGTAGGAGATCATTGTATGCTCCGCCTTATTTCCGAAAGCATTTCGGTTATCTGGTCCGGCTGTGATGACCTCCAGGTAGGGTTCTGTAAAGCCTTCAGAGTGTGCGTGGGTCTGGGCAAAGTAGTCATACTGGGCGGTGTAACCAGCTACCATGCCCACTTTGTGCCGGTCAAATGTATTGTTATAGCTCAGTGTATGCTCCATCAGCATATAGGGGTTCTCTCCCCGCCACTGGTTCATGAATGCGATCGAATTTGTGTGTCGCGACCCGATGTTGTATTTGGGAATGAACTCGTGGTTCAGCCAGTCGGTGCGGTCATAGCTCAGATTGACCCGGTAGTTGAGCCCTTCGAAAAGTTTCAGGTCTCCGTAGATGACAGCCAGGAGCCTGTACCTTTGGGTGGCAATGTTTCGCAGGTGATTGAAACCCACTTGGTTTCCCACGATCTGGTCATGGATGGCATCGATGCCGCCACCGAATCCTCCCAGGTTGTTCTCGTCATAAACCGGGACGGTTGGGATGGAGATCAACGTACCGATGATGGGAGGTTCCCATTGGGAGCCAGACAGCCTTACCTGTTCGGTATGTCCGTAAAGGATGGATTGCCCGAATTTAAACCGGCCCTTTTCCTGGTCGGCATTCAGCCGGATGGAATAGCGCGTGTAGTGAGGGGGAGGTCCCGCCATCGTCCCGCTCTGATCAAAAAAGTTGAAGCTTGCAAAGTAGCGGCTGTTCGCCGTACCCCCGCTCAGGGAAAGGGCATGGTCGGTGATGTGCCCTGTTTCAAACACGGCATCCTGCCAATCGGTATCGATGTCCGTAATGTATTCATCCCTGTTCGGATTGTTGCCACGTGCCAGGAATATGCCTGCATTTTGCCTGGCCGTGTTGTTCAGTTCCTGGTATTGTTCCCTGTTGGTCAGGTTCCAGCGGTGGGTCACATTCTGCCATCCGTAACTCCCTTCATAATTGATACGCAGATCGCCTGCCTGTCCCCTTTTTGTGGTGATGATAATTACCCCGTTCGCTCCGCGCGCGCCATAAATGGCGGCGGCAGAAGCATCTTTTAAGACCTGGATTGATTCAATGTCGGATGGGTTCAGGTCGGTGATCCCCCCGGTTCGGGAATCCGAGCCCCCGAACTGTCCGGTGCTTACTCCGACAAAATTGGCGATGGGCACGCCATCCACAACATAAAGTGGCTCCGTATTGGAGAACGATCCGACGCCCCTGATTTTGACATGGGGAACTGCACCGGGCTCACCGCTTCCCTGAACGGTCACCCCGCTCACCTGTCCCTGGAGGGCCCGGGCGATGTTGTGTCCTGAGACCCTTTCCAGATTGTCTACATTTACGACCGATACTGATCCGGTCAGGTCCGCTTTGGGCTGGGTCCCGTAGCCTATGACGACCATTTCCTGAAGCGTTGCGATATCAGACTGCATGGCTACGTTGATGATCCCCCTTCCCTCAACCTGAACTGTTTCACTGATAAAACCCACAAAGGAGAAGCGCAGGGAGGCATCCGGACTGGAAACGGCAATGGCGAATTCCCCATTTACATCAGTGACGGTACCCCTGCTTGTGCCGGGCTCTAAAATATTAACACCCGGAAGGGTTATGCCCGTAGCGGCCTCGGTAACGGTTCCCCGGACCATATGTTCCTGGGCCAACGCATTGCCTGCCGCAAAAAACAACACCAACAAGCCGGTGATGCCCGCTCTAATAAGATACTTCTTACCCATAATCGTGTTTTTTCGATCCCTACTAGTTGATTGGTATAATCTATCCAAATGTAGTAAGTCACCAAGCGGTGTTGGTGGACAATCATGTAAATGAGGTGGACAATTGTTGAAACGCTAACAATCTTAATTTTCCCACCCTGTCAGGCCAACATGCAAAGTCTGATTAAAGACATCCCCGTTTAGGAACTCTGATGGGGACAGGTTGAAATGCTTTTTAAAGCACCGGCTGAAATATTTTGGGTCATTGAATCCCACTTCATATGCTATTTCGGTGATATTTCCCTTTCCCTCGCGGAGCATAGAGGCAGATTTTTTCAGTCGGATGGAGGTAATGAAGTCATTGGTCGATTGCCCGGCAATCGCGGTGAGTTTTTTATGCAGCAGGCTGCGGCTCATACAGAGCTCTTCGGCCAGCATTTTTACATTCAATTCAGGGCTGGACAGGTGTTCCTCAATCAATTTCACGGTTTTCTCAAGGAACTCCATGTCTCTGGTATTGGTAACCAGTCCCTTGGGGATTGGGTCCAGGCTGGTGCGGAATACCTTTTTAAGGCGTTTGCGGTTTTCGATGGTGGAGCGGATTTTTGCTTCAAGGACCTCGAGGTTGAAAGGTTTCGGCACATAGTCGTCCGCCCCGGTTTCCAGTCCCTCTACCAGACTGTGGTCGTCAGATTTTGCCGTCAGCAGGATTACCGGGATATGTGAGGTTTTAATGTCGTTTTTCAGGTGTTGGCAAAGCTGCAGTCCATCCATGCCGGGCATCATGATGTCCGACAGGACCAGGTCAGGCATCTGGGTAGTGGCCAGGTCAAGCCCCTCTTTACCGTCAGAGGCATGCAGGACTTTGAAAGATTTGCCCAAGCTCCCAGTGATGAATTCCCGCATTTCCTGGTCGTCTTCAACAACCAGAATCCGGGGACTGCACTTGGAAAATCGACCTGACTGTGTGCCGGGGGTGACGGGCCTCCTCATGTCCCCGGCATCTGATGCGATCACATTCTGGTATTGCTGAATGTTCCCTGCCGGTAACACCATTGAATCCCGGTCCACTATCTCCTCAGGTAAGTAGCAGTCTGGACCCAGGGGCAGGTGGACCGTAAAAACAGATCCCTCGTCCGGGGAAGTCTTCACGTACAGGGATCCCTTGTGTATCCGGACCAATTCGCGGATTAGGAACAGACCGATACCGGTTCCCCTGACACTATTGTTCTGAGGCGTCTGCAGGCGGGTAAATTTCTGGAAAATGTCCCGGACATTTTTCTGCTCCATCCCGATCCCACTGTCACTGACAACGATTTCAAGAACAGGCCCTTGGCCACGGGAGGGATCCACAATAAGGGTACCATAGGTCTGAAGTGGAAGTTTGTGGAGCCGGATCTCCACTTTCAGTTCCAGTTTTCCTTTTTCCGGGGTGTATTTAAAAGCATTGGATAGCAGGTTGAACAGGATGTTTTCGACTTTTTCCCTGTCAAACAATGCAATGATTTCCGGTTCTGGTGCAAGGAAGCTGAAATGGATCTTCTGTTTTTCAGCCAATGGGGTAAATGACAGGAAAATTTCCCAGCAAAACCTGACAATATCCCCCCGGCTACATTTCAGACGTTTCTTGCCGCTTTCAATTTTCCGAACGTCCATCAGTTGGTTGATCAGACGCAACAACCTCCCCGCATTTTTCTGTATCAAACCGAGGTTGGATCTTGCCTCCCCATCGTTGATGATATTGGGATTCTTTAGCAGTTGCTCAAGTGGTGATAGGATCAGGGTAAGCGGCGTCCTGAATTCGTGAGAAATACTGGTAAAAAAGCTCAACTGTTGTTGGTTGGCGATATGGAGTTTTTTATGCAGCTCCACCAGTTTGTCCCGCTGGGCCTGTATTTTGTCATTTTTGAATTCCAGTTGCTGTTTTTGTTCCTCGATCTGTAGCCTTCGATTTTCCAGCTGTTCAAGAGAAACTTTCAAGTGTTCAGCCTGCTCCTGCAACCTTTCCTTCTGAGAAAGGATTTGTGAGGTGCGCAGTCTGACCTTTTCTTCCAGTTGTTTTTTCTGAACCCGGATAATGTAAAGCTTGTAACGGTTGTAGCCAATTATGGTCACGGTGATAAGCAGGATGACCGAAGTGATGAACCACCAGCTGGCGTAGAATGGCGGGATGATCCGAATGCCAAGCATGGCCGGATCGCTGCTCCAGTTGTTTTCGCTGTCGGTCGCCTTAACCATCAAGGTATAGTGCCCCCCTGGCAGGTTCATGAAGGAGGCGAACCTTCGGTTGGGATCCACATAGGTCCACTGGCTGTCAAACCCATCGAGCTTAAAGGCATACTGGACTTTGTGGGGTTGGTCGAATAACAGGGCAGAAAAAAAGATGGAGAACTCCTTGATGCTATATGGAAGTACCACCTCATCTGTCAGAAGGAGCGAGTGCTCCAAAAGCACCCGGTCGTTGTATTTTCTTCCCAGTTCCACCGGACGATTGTTCAGTCTAAGATCTGTAAAAACGATATTGGGTTGAATGGTCCTTTCTGTAAGCCTGTCAGGGAAGAAAAAGTTCAACCCGTTCATTCCTCCGACATAGAGCATGCCCTCCTTGTTCTGATAGGCTGCCGACCAGTAATACTGATTGTTCCTCAGTCCGTCAGAATAATAGTAGTTCTTAAATGTTCCGTTGGTTTTACTAAACTTCGAAAGTCCGTAATCAGTCGTCAGCCATAGGTTTTTAAAATCATCCTCCAGAATACCGTAAACCACATTGTTGGAAAGGCCGTCCGCTTCGCTGTACTGCACGAAACGGAACTGTCCGGGCACCCAGGGGTTCCTTGCCAAATGTGCTAAGCCACTTCCGTATGTACCCAACCACAAGTCTCCTTTCGAATCGAGGTGAAGGGAAATGACAAAGTTGCCGGGCAGGCTATGCGGATTGTCCGGGTCATGCAAAAATAGTCGGACATTGCTGTCATCCATGTGAATACGCCCTTCGTGGTCTGCCCGGACCTGAAATAGCCCAGAGCTGGTTCCCACCCAAAGATTTCCGACTTTATCTAGCTGAAGGGATCCCACGGCAGAGACCGCCTGGCCATTAACCTGTCCGGAATATACCTCTATGGATCCTGTCTCAAGATTAAGGCGGCTCAATCCTTCGCTGGTCCCGACCCACAGATTCCCAAATCCGTCCTCCGCCAGAGAGGAGACAAAAGCATCGGGTAAGGCCCCCTGTAATCCGGTCCCGGCTGGAAATGACTCGAAAATACCAGATTCGGTTAGTTCCCTGCGCAATCGGTGCAGGCCACCTCCCCAGGTGCCAACATAAAGGTGGCCGTCTGAGGCCCCCAGGATGGCAGACACAAAATTATTGCCAATGGATGCGGAGTCGTTTTGGTTGAAAGTGTAGTACCTGAAAGTCTCGTCCTTTTTATCGTAGCGGTTCAATCCTCCGCCCGCGGTCCCGATCCACAAATACTGCTTGTCCTCAAAAACCGCATTGATGGTATTGTGATTCAGTCCGTCACTCCCATTTGAACCCTTATCAAAAAAAGAAAATTGCTTCTGGGTGACATTGTACCTATTGACCCCGCCCTTTTCAGTACCCACCCATACATTCCCCTGGTTATCCGCAAAAAGGCAACTCACAAACTCATTGTTCAGGCCGTAATGGGTATTTGCCGACTCATACTTGTAATTCTCAAAGTTTTCCGTTTGCGGCTGAAAAACCGAAATCCCTCCCAGTGTGGCAATGGTCAGGCGTCCGTTCAGATCTTCCGTGATGTCGCGGACTACGTTGTGGGCAATTGTGGCCGGGTCTTCAGGATTATAATGGAACCAGGTAAACTCCCCTGCTTCTTCCATGCGGTTCAACCCGAAATAGGTGCCGACCCATATGCTGCCTGACCTATCCTGATATATGGAATGGACAGTATTGCTTGACAAACTGAGGGGATCATCCGGTATATGCTGGAAAGTTGTGAATCTCCCGGTGGAATGGTCAAACAGATGCAGCCCGGAATTCGACCCGATCCAGATTCTGTCGTCCCTGTCCTGAAAAATGGTATTGATATGATGGCCCGGCAACTCTCCCGGCTCAGTTCCGGCCGTATGCCTGGACTGCACCAGGATATTCCCCTGGGCATCCAACACCTGCACCACATCCAGCCCGGAATCCGTTCCCACCCAAATCAGGTTATCTTTACCGCGCATCAAGGCATTTATCCGGCCGGAGACCAGGGATTCAATATTTCTGGTCTGGCTTTCCAGCCGGGTGACCTTGTCCCTTTCATAAAAATAGATATTCAGCCCATTGTCAGTTCCGATCCAGATGTTCCCGAAATGGTCTTCCTCCAGGGCATAAATAAAATTTCCCGAGAGCGACCTGTGGCTGGCATCCCGCTTGAATAGTGTGAAATCATAACCGTCATACCTATTCAGTCCGTTCCAGGTGCCAAACCACATAAAGCCTTTGCTGTCTTTGAATATGCATTGGACCAAATTTTGCGACAAGCCCTCGCTGGTGGTGTAATACTGGAACAAGGTGGTGGTTTTCTGTGCCTGGGAGGTGCTTTCAAATAAGAACAACAAAAGCAGAAGCAACAGGGCTTTTGTAAAAAGGGACAGATCTTTTCGGCAAGGCTTCATCAGGCAGCGTGGCGTTTCATGAAAGTAAAACCGATATCCTAAATGTACGAACCCGCAGCAAAAAAACAAACTTCTTAGAAGTGTAAATATAACACTTAAATACCATCCAAAACAAGATAAACCGAAAGCAGAAGACAATATTTATCCGGTCTTTTTAAAAATTATAAGTGGAGTCCGAGGGGATTAGGGGACCAGGATCTTGGTGCTGGTAACTCTCCAGGGGGTTTCTGTCCTGACTATGAACAAACCCGGACGGGTATCAAAACTTAGGGAAAATTCTTCGTATCCCGGAATCTGTTTTCTATAAAGCAACTGCCCGGTTATGCTGAACACAGAAACGGTTCCTGGTCCGGTATCCGGCATTCGGATCACGATGTGGTCCCCGTTAAAGAATACCATGGCTTCTTCCGGCGCGACGCCCTCCTCCATTCCCACCCATGGACCGATCATGATGTCATCCAGTCTGAGCTCCGAACGGGGTCCGTCGCTCCCTGCCAAATGGTGGTAGCGCCAAAGCAATTGTACATAGTCCTTGTTCAGCA
>SLSG01000180.1 GCA_007130545.1 Bacteroidales bacterium
AACAGGATGACCAGGTTTTGTCTGGCCTTTCTGAACCAGAATACCTGCGGGATGATGGCGTTGAAAACGAACATCACCCAGAATGCAACCGAGAATGTGCCGGTGGCCCTGGCATTGAAGAAGGTGTATATTTCATACTCCACTCCCGAATACCAGGCGATGAACAGCTCGGTCGCGTAAGCCAGTCCGATTACAAGCGATCCGTACTTCAGGACGTGTGCAATGTTGTCCAGGTGTTTTTCGGTCACATAGTCGTACAGCTTAAAGGCTTTCCTGAGAAGGATCATCAGGGTGAGCACCATCGCAAATCCCGAGAAGATGGCGCCCACAAAGAAGTAGGGGGGCAGGATGGTGGCGTGCCATCCGGGCAGGACCGAAACGGCGAAGTCCAGCGCCACAATGGTGTGCACCGAGATCACCAGCGGCGCTGCAAGTCCGCCAAGCATCTTCATCAGCGTCTCGTAACGGTTATAGGTATAGAGCGATCCGTTCCACCCCAGGCTGAACAATCCGTATACAAACCGGCCAATCTTGTTTTTGGTCCGGTCGCGTATTGTGGCCAGGTCGGGTACCATGCCCAGGTACCACAGCATGACGGAGGTGATCAGGTAGGTGCTGATGGCCAGTACGTCCCAGAACAGGGGGGAGTTGAAGTTCAGCCAAAGCAGACGGGTGTTCGGATAGGGAGCCATGTAAAATGCCAGCCAGGGCCTGCCCATATGCAGCAGGGGGAACATGGCGGCACACAGAACCGCGAAAACGGTCATGGCCTCGGCGGACCGGTTGATGGATCCGGCCCATTTTTGCCGGAATACCAAAAAGAAGATCGTAAAGGCGGTGCCGGCATGCCCGATGCCGATCCACCAGACGAAGTTGATGATGTCCCAGCCCCATCCGACGGCGTTCGTAAGCCCCCATGTGCCGAGGCCCTCGCTCAGCGACATATATACCGCCCAGGCACCGATGGCAAGAAAGATGGTCCCGATGGTCATGCCGACAAACCACCACAGCGGAGGTTTGCCTTCCACATTGGCCAGCAGCTCGTTGGTGATCTGGCCGTATGTCTTGTCTCCCTTTACCAGGGCAACAGGGGTGTCAATACTGCTCATGGG
Organism: Bacteroidales bacterium; assembly: GCA_007130545.1. Lineage (GTDB taxonomy): Bacteria > Bacteroidota > Bacteroidia > Bacteroidales > UBA7960 > SLSG01. The sequence goes on from SLSG01000180.1 coordinate 1,113, forward strand.
CGGTTGGATATGATCGGTTTGACATCATTATGCTTTTGGATTTCGGATCTTTGTCAGGTAGCCCACCGAAGGCAGGACATGCAGCTCTTCCAGCAGGTGGTAATTGCGCGGATCCTTTATCAGCTTCGATACCTTGCTGTTTTTGTCGTTCAGGTCGCCGAACACCAGGGCACCCGACGGACAGGCCTGCATGCAGGCCGTCTGGATCTCCCCGTCTCTCAGCAGGCGGCGCTCGTTCTTGGCCTTCAGCTTGGCGTCCTGTATGCGCTGCACGCAGAAGGAGCATTTTTCCACCACCCCGCGTTCCCTGACGGTGACATCGGGGTTCAGCACCATGCGTCCCAGGTCGGTCGTCGTATGGGTGTTGAATTTCTCACGGGTGGCGTATTCATACCAGTTGAACCGCCTGACCTTGTACGGGCAGTTGTTGATACAGTATTTGGTACCCACACAACGGTTGTAAGTCATCTGGTTGATGCCCTCCTGGCTATGCGTGGTGGCGGCAACCGGGCAAACATTCTCGCAGGGTGCGTGGTCGCAGTGCTGACACATCAGCGGCTGGAATACCACGCCGGGATTTTCCGCATCACCGGTATAATAGCGGTCTATGCGCATCCAATGCATGATGCGGCGGCGTCGGACCTGGTCCTTGCCGATCACCGGGGTGTTGTTCTCGCTCTGGCAGGCAATCACGCAACTGCTGCATCCGGTGCAGGCATTCAGGTCGACCATCAGTGCCCAATGGTGGCCTTCGTGCGGCACCTCGGGGTACAGGGTCGTCATGTGCTTCAGGTGGTACTCGCGCAATTCATTTCCGGCTGCAGGGTTTTCCCTGTGCTTGTCGAGCGTGGACTCCCTGACAATCGCCCTGCCTTCCATCGAGAAATGGGTCTGGGTGCGCGCGAACAAATGTCCGCCTCCGGTTTTGGTCCAGTTTTCCACTTTGCCTGAAAAATACCTTCCACGCCCATCTGTCCGGCTCAGCAGGAAGGCGTTGCCGCCCCGCTTGTCGGCGCTTTTGCCGGCATGGGTCCTGCCGTAACCCAGTGCGATGGAAATACAGCCCCGTGCCTGGCCGGGCTGGATCAGTACCGGCACCTCCATGCGGTCATTGATTCGCAGCATATCCCCCTCGTGCAGCCCAAGTGTTTCCGCCTGCCCGGGTGATATGGCCGCAAAATTATCCCACGTCACCGAGCTGACAGGGTCGGGAAGCTCCTGCAGCCAGGGGTTGTTGGCATCGCTGCCGTCGCCCAGGGCGATGTTGGTGAACAGGCAATACTCCAGTTCGCCTGCTGCCCCGGCGGATGATCTCAACCTATTAAAGGCATCTGTAAACCCTTCTCCGGTCCAGCTCAGCTGTATCCCTCCCAGGTGGGGGTTGTCGTGCACACCGGACTGCAGAGCCTCCACCCAGAAGCTGTCGAAGCCCTGGTGGAACGACTGCTGCGGAAAAATGTGGCGGTACCAGTGGTCTTGCAGGTAGGCATGGAAGTCTTCCTCCCTTCCGATCCATGCCAGCAGGCTGTCCTGAAACTGCCTGGTCTTTAAAAGCGGATGGATCAGGGGCTGGGCCAGGCTGAAGTAACCCGCCTTGAACTCGGCATCGTTCCAGGATTCCAGGTAGTGATGGTCCGGAAGCACATAGGTGCATTCCAGAGCGGTCTCGTCCTTCATGCTCGCAAAGGAAATGCTCAAGGGGGTATTTTTCAGTCCCTGCAGGAAGGCTTCGGGATCCGGGCTGTGGTAAAGCGGGTTTGTCTTGTAAAACAGTATGGCCTCCACATTGCCATCCTGCATATCCTTCACCAGCTGTTCAAATGCCTGTTCATCGCCCTTTCCCAGGTTCAGGCTGCGGCTGTCATCTATCGTGGCACCATAGCTGCCCGCCATATAATTGATGCCGTTTACCAGCAGCTGCATGTCGGTATGGTCGTGTCCACATACCACGAGGGCTTTTCCGCGGCCCTGCAAAATGTCAGATGCCAACGCCCTGACATCATATTCGACGGTTTCCGCTCCCAGGGTGGGATTTCCGGTCGCACTGGCCACTTCGTCATAAAGGGCCATCAGTATTTTTTGTTCGTCGGATGGTTTTACAGGTATCCGTTCGTCTGCATTGGCCCCGGTAAGTGACAAATGGCTTTCGAACTGTATGTGGCGGGACATGGGATTTTCGTTGCCGGGCTTGCGGTTTTTCGCCCAGGCCCTCGAAAATTCCACCGGCGATAACCAGCTGCCCAGAAAATCGGCACTGAAGCTCACGACCAGTTCAGCGGCATCAAAACGGTAGCCAGGGATGACGGCCATGCCCGAGGTGACCAGGTGGGCCTGCCTGATGGCAGCGTAGGATACGGCATCCCATGTCACGGTTTCCAGTCCGGCAATACGGTCCATGGCCTCATTGATCAGTGCCTTTGTAGTCGGACTCAGCAGGGTGGGGGTGAGCAGCACCTTCCGTTTGCCGTCTGGGCCGGGCCGCATCAAGCCTGACCATATTTCCCTGTCTGCTTCTTCCCATGAAATGGCTTCCCCGTTTTTCAGGGGGGTTTTGTACCTGGCACCAATGTCGTAAAGGCTGAGAACAGATGCCTGCACCCGGGCGGATGTGCCTCCTTCGGTGATGGAGGAGAGGGTGTTCCCTTCAATCTTGATCGGACGACCGTCGCGGCTTTTTACCAGCACCGGACAGTATTCATTGCCGTTCAGGTAGGTGGAGGCATACCAGGATGCCTTTCCGGGAATCAGTTCTTCGGGCTGGTTGAGGTAAGGTATGGCTTTTTTGACCGGGTTTTCACAAGCCGACAGAACGGTGGCCGAAACAAAGCTGATGCCGCACCATTTCAGAAAGTCCCTGCGCGAGGCAGGCATGGTGTCCGTCTTTTGGGCAAGCAGGTCGATCGAAGAAGGTCCTTGCCCCGCTTCTTCCTTATGGTCGGCCTGCTGGCTGTCAGAGGGCCGGACCTCCCCGATGCTTTTCCAGTATTTCTTTTCCATCTTTTTCCTGTTCGTGGGTCTTTTTCAGAGTCGGACTAATAATGGCATTTCATGCAGTCTTCCCCGCCCACCTGGGCAGCTGTGACGGCATCGATGCGTCCGGCACGGATGTCTTCGTGCAGGCGCTCAAAGATTTTGTAATAGGGGTTGTCCAGAAAGTCCACCCCGGTGTCCCGGTGGCAGGTAAGGCACCAACCCATTGAGAGGTCTTCGGTCTGCCTGATCAGGTGCATCTCCTCGACCGCCCCGTGGCATTCCTGGCAGGCCACCCCGCCGGCATTCACATGCTGGGCATGGCTGAAGTAACTATGATCGGGCAGTTTGTGGATGCGTATCCAGCGGACGGCCTCACCGCTTGCTTCTGCCTGGTGGATCTTGTTGATTTCAAAACGCCCGGAGTTCGTTCCCTCCCGTATCACATTGTGGCAGTTCAGGCAGGTGTTGTTGGAGGGGATGCCTGCACTCAGGCTGAAATTGGCTACGGTATGGCAGTAATTGCAATCGATCTCATTCTCCCCGGCATGGATCAGGTGGGAGAACTTGATGGGCTGGTCAGGCTCATACCCCTGGGTGCGGCCCAGTGCCCGGCTCTCAGCCACGGCATATTGCATGTGGACGACCAATCCGATAATGATAATGATTACATGGAACGCCCTGGCACGAACCTTCCGGGTGATCAGCAGGTCGACCACGGCCAGTGCCATGAGCAGTCCAAGTCCCCAGAAAATGAACGCGTTAACCGGGATGGCTCTCAACTCCCCGGGTCCGGTTTCCACCAGCCTTTCGAAATAAGCTTCCAGCTCCCTCTCCTCCTGCGGGGTGATTGTCATTTCTGCATGGTCGGCGACCATCCGCATGCCCACCGGGTTGGCCAGTTTCTGGCGGATGCTGTAGCTCTCATCCAGCGACCATAGCCTGGCCATGTCGTATGCCGAAGGGTTCCAGTTCAGGGTGTCGGTGCGGGAGGTGTAATGGCAGGAGGAGCAATCATGCATGCCGCTTGCAAATGGGACCAGTCCCTTGAAAAGCCGTTCGCCCCTGCGCAGCTCGGTCCTTGTGTAGGGTCCTTCAGAAACGGGAACGGCCTCCAGTGCAGTGGTCACGGTATCCATGGCAGTGGTCACGGTATCCATGGCAGTGGTCACGGTATCGTCCGGTAATTCATCGATCTCTTGAAAATCGTCCATTGCAGGAACTTCGGTGCCTGCTGGAATGGTATCTTCCTGCGGACCCGGGGCGACCATCGCCGTGACAACAAAGCCGCACAACACAAAGAACAGGATGGGTATCAGTGCCGGGAGGTGTTTTTTGTTTGACGGGGAAAAAAACTTCATATTGGTTCAGGTTGTGGTTAATTTAAGCCAGCATATGTTCAGAAAAACCCAAAAGAAGCAATTAATCTATATATTTAAAGAACAGTTTGAGTACCAGTCGGATAAAAAGGGAAATAAATGTCGTAATAGCAATAAAATCAAGCCATCGGGGATAAAATTATAAAAAATTAACAACCGTCCGACTCTGGCCCGCTAATATAGATTGGTTCAAAATAAATTCCATGCAACTTAGGCCAAAATTTAGTATTCTTGCAAATAGTATAACCCTATCGGAAACCGGTTGGTGATGGACCTGAAAAAAAAGCTGCAGGAGAAGGAAGAAGCGCTACAGAAGGAGCGGGACAATGCCAACTCCTTGCTGATGAACATTTTCCCTGAAAAGATCGCTGCTGAATTGCTGGCATATGGTTCCGTCAAGGCCCGTTACTACAACAATGTAAGTGTGCTGTTTGCCGATATAGAGAATTTTTCCAACCGGTCCTCCTCCTACACGCCTGTGGAGCTGGTGGGAAAGCTGGATACCTATTTTGGTAAATTCGATGATATCGTGGAGAGCCTTGGACTGGAAAAGATTAAGACCATAGGGGACTGCTATATGTGTGCCGGTGGCTTGCCGGAGGAGGACCCTTACAACCCTTACAAAGTCGTCATGGCCGGCCTCTGGATACAGCGCGCTGTGGACCGCCTGGCAACCAGTACGGTGGAAGAGGGTCGCGTTCCCTTTCAATTGCGGCTGGGGATACATACCGGGGAGGTTGTGGCCGGGGTGGTCGGCAAAAGGAAATTCGCCTACGATATCTGGGGCAAGGCCGCCAACCTGTCCAGCCTGATGGTTCAGAGCGGAGAAATCAGGAAGGTAAACATCTCACGCGACACCTACACCGCCGTCTCCGATGCCTTTATATGTAGCTTCAGGGGAAAAATCCTGACCAAGAACAAAATGGTGATGAGCATGTACTTTGTGGAACGCTTGCGCCCCATCTTTTCTGCCGATCCCGAAGGGATGCTACCCAATGCGGCATTTTTCGAAAAGATCCATTACAGGCCTCCTTCCCGGGATTACTGATCTGTCTTTCCTTGATTTTCTTTATATTTGTTTGAATTTTTTCCTGACCCATGCCAGAATCCCAGATGCGTGATGGAAACGCCCCCTTGCGGGTGGTTGTCATTGAGGATGACAGGGCCCTGAACGCCCTGATCTGTGAATCCCTTCAAAAGCTCTATTTCCCCGCTCAGGGTTTTTATAGCGGAGAGGATGCCTTGCACCATGTCAGGGAGCAGGGACCTCTGGATACCTTGTTCCTGATAGACTTCCACCTTGAAGACATGAGCGGGGAACAGCTGGTGCGGTCTCTCCAGCAAATCCGGCCTGACATTCCATTTGTCATCATTACCGGTTACGGAGACGAGAAGATCGCTGTGGACATGATGAAGCTCGGGGCCCTTGATTATTTGATCAAAGACCAGCATTTCATCAGCATGTTGCCGACTACGGTCGTGCAGGCCATGAACCACCTGAAAGTCCAGCGGGAACTGGCCGAATCGCGTCTTGCCCTCCAAAAAAGCGAACAGAAATACCGGCTGCTGGCGGATCATTCCAGCGATATCATTTCCCGGTTCCGATGGGATCAGACCTTTCTGTATGTTTCTCCTGCATGTGAACGGATGCTGGGATATAAACCGGAGGAGCTGACTGGCAAACCAGTTTCCCACCTGGTCCACCCCGACGACCTGAAGCATGTTCAAAGCAACCACGAGGCGCTCATCAATAACAAATGTGCCTCCCTGATCGAGAGTTACCGTGTCAGGAAAAAGGATGGGAAGTATCTTTGGGTGGAAACCAACAGCCAGGTGGTAAGCAGTCCGGAAACCGGCCTGGTGGAGGAGATCGTGGGTGTGACCCGTGATATCTCGGAAAGGAGGGAAAAGGAGGACCTGGTCAAGGCCAAGGAGGTCGCCGAGCAGGCAAACCAGGCAAAATCCGCCTTCCTGGCCAACCTGAGCCACGAGATCCGCAACCCGATGAATGCAATCACAGGGATGGCCAACACCCTGCTTAAATCGCCTGTCGATGAGGTTCAGA
>SLSG01000132.1 GCA_007130545.1 Bacteroidales bacterium
AAGACTCGAACTTGCACGGCCTTGCGGCCACTACCCCCTCAAAGTAGCGTGTCTACCAATTTCACCACCTGGGCATGAGGCTTGTTAAAAGGTTTGGCAAAAGTACTAAAATTCTTTTTTATTTTTACCAAAAAATCCGGCCATTCCTCAAAAAACCCGGTCAGACAGTTCAACCGGAGAGAGAAGCCACTTATAACCAATAGCATGCAAGATAATTCCGTTGAAGATATCAGCAAAGCCAGGCCGGTATTAGAGTTTTTGACCGTGGCAAACGAGTATTGCCTGTTTTTTGAAAGAGCCGACAACTTTTCCACAGGGGACATCCTGGGTTATTTTCAAAAAATGGCGCCGCTGCTTTATTTGAAAGGCTGCACCTTGCCCGTGGTGGAGGTCACCGATGCATCCTTTAACGAAAGGTTTGTCACGGAAGAACAGTGGGAAGAAGTGTTCAAAACCCTAAGGGAAAAATTCGGCGCCGATGATGTATTTTTCCACCTCGATCACAACGCAGACAGCGTGGAGGCCAGCCTGAGCGATAAATTGGCCGATATATACCAGGACATGAAGGATTTTGTCCTGCTCTTCCAGAAAAACCACCAGTATGCCAAAGAATGTGCGGTAGCTGAGATCCTTGCCCTCTTACCCGGCCGCTGGGGCCCTGCCCTGATCCATGCGCTCAATGCATGCCACCATCTCCTGTACCGGGACCTGATCGATCCCGACCTGCTGGATCAGGATGGCATCGATTTTGATTAACAAATCCCTTTGTTGTTTGTTATGATAAGAAACGGACCCATGCAAAACAATAACCGCCGTGTTTTCAGGACAAATCCCCGGGCTTCGACAGGCAGGCAGACAGGGGCGGCCATTGCCATGGCCTTTATGCTGGCCATTGCCGGATTCTCAGCTGCTCCTCTGACCACCATGGCCGCAGAGGGCTACCGGATCGAGATCTCGGTCAGGGGCTTGTCTGATGAGGAGTGTTACCTGGCCTATCATTTCGGTGAAAGGCAGTTCCTGAAAGACACCGTTCAATCCGACTCCCGGGGCCATCTTGTTTTTGAAGGACCGGAAAAACTCGACCAGGGCATGTATATGGTGGTCTTGCCCGGGCAGCGATATTTTGAGATCCTGGTAGACCACAACCAGCATTTCTCCGCAGAAACCCAGCTGGACAGGATGGTTGAATCCATGGCATTTTCCGGCTCACCCGACAACCAGGGGTTCTATGAATACCTGCGCTTCCTGAATATGCAAAGACCTGAAATGATGAGGCTAAGGGAAGAGATGAACCAGCCTGGCATCCCCGAAGGCAGGCAAGCGGAACTGAGAGAAAAAACGGATTCGGTAAATGCACTGATCCGCAGGAGGCAGGACCAATATATGGCGTCTTTTCCCGACGGATTGTTTTCGGCCATATTGCTGGCACAACGTGATCCGGAGATACCCGAAAGTCTCATGCAGTCAGGCAGAAACCAGGACCAGATCAGACAGTTTTTTATTGAGAACTACTGGAACAATATGGATTTCAGCGATGATCGTCTGCTCAGGACGCCTATATACCATAATCTTTTAAGAAGGTTTTTCGGTGATTTTCTCCACCAGGTCCCGGACACGATCATCCGTTACGCAGACCGGGTGATTGATAAAAGCCGGGCCAGCCCCGAGGCTTTCCGTTACACCATATGGTTTCTGACCAACTTCACGGAACGTTCACAGATCATGGGCATGGATGCGGCTTACGTGCATATGGTGAACCGGTATTATGCCTCTGGCGAGGCATTCTGGATCGAAGAAGCGCCGCTCCAAAGGCTGTTGGACAGGGTGCGCCGGATTGAATCACTGCTGGTTGGCGAGCTAGCCCCCGACATCACCCTTTACACCCCGGAGGGGGATCCCCTGTCCCTGCATGAAGTGGATGCCACTTACCTGGTAATCTATTTCTGGGAGTCGGATTGCGTACATTGCCAAAGGGAAACCCCTGCCCTGAAGGAATTGTATGAACAATACCGGGACGAAGGGCTAAAGGTGTTTGCAGCCAATACGGAAGGGGATGCCGAAAGCTGGAAGCACGCCATCAGCCGTTACGGCCTGGAGTGGATCAACGTCAATGACATCAATAACCGGTCCGGTTTCAGGGAAAAATACGACATTTATGGTATTCCGCTGGTCTTTCTGCTTGACAGCGAAAAAAGAATCATTGCCAAAAAGATTTCGGTGGAGCAACTCGAGGGATTCCTAAGTTTTTAGTCCGACATGGGATTTATTTTGACATCGCCTGCTGGTGTTCCTTTCTCAACAGGTCATTTACAACCTTCACAGGGTTGAAGGTAATCAGTGGGACTTCCACAAACAAGCTGATCCAGTTTGCCATGGCTCCGTTCCATAAACCCGGAAGCTCCAGGGCCTTTAAACGGCGGCCATCCTTTGATTTCTCACTGATAAAGCCGGTTTCCGGATCAACGAATTGGCGAAGGTCAAAGCTTTCTCCCCTGTAATTTTTTGTCGCACAGACCAGATCTACCGGGTTAAAATGCGTGGATTGCCTAAATGCGGATGCCTGGGCCGGGTCATCCATATTGACCTGGGATGATTCCACGATCTGAAGGGAATGTTGCCCTGTACGCGGGTCCTTTACCCAGAATGGCCCTCCACCCGGTTCCCCCTGGTTCCTGACCATCCCGCATATCCGGATGGGGCGGTCCAGCATCTGCTTTAACACGGGAATGCCGTCTTCTGCATCAGCCGGGAAGGCCCTGCGATCCATGTTCAGCTCAGTGCAGCAGAAGCTCACCGCCTTTTCATAGGGATTTTGCCCGGCTTCTCCGCTGTCAAGTAATTTGAGCCAGTGGTATGTCTTTTCCTGTAAGCCCGCAAGCATGCCCCCCAGGGCTTTTTTATATATGATTGTTTCCTCCCTGAGGTGGTCAGGGACCACATTGTCAATGTTCTTTATAAAAACCAGGTCCGACTCCAGGTCGTTCAGGTTCTCAATCAACGCGCCATGGCCTCCCGGCCGGAACAGCAAGGATCCATCCAGATCCCGGAACGGCCGGTTTTCCATATCGACGGCGATCGTGTCGGTGGTAGGCTTCTGCAAGGAAAAATCCACCTCTATACCGGTCTTCAGGTCCTCAATGTATTTTGCCGACACCTTGCGCAGCAGGGCCTTGAATTTCCCGAGATGATCCGGGGAAACGGTAAAATGGACGCCTGCCTTCCCGTCCTTGCCGGAAGCGTAAAGTGCAGCCTCCACAAGATGCTCCTCAAAAGGGGTACGGGAATGCCCATCGTAGCGGTGGAATGCCAGCAGCCCCTTGGGAAGGGCGGCATAGTCGAGCCCATAATCAAACAGGATAAAGTCCAGCAGCGGAAGAAAGTTCCGGTCTGCCAGCATATGGTCTGCATCCAGGTCCTCCCTGAACATGGCCAGCGACAGGTCCTCCCAAAATGCAAAGTCCCTCAGCCGGCTGAAGAAAACTGCGGCAGCATCTTCCTTTTTCAGCAGTTCCCCAACCCCTGTTCCCGCCGCCAGGGCCTCCCGCCAGGCAAACAAGTCCTTGAACATGCGGGTTGCCGCACCACTTGCCGGGACAAACTTGGTCACATGCAGACCCGGGCGCACTTTATCATATTCTTTTGCCAGCTTGCTGACCATGGCCTTGTCCAGTTGGATGATGCCGTCGCCGGACGTGGCAGGCCGGTCAATATTCAGGGGGGAAAACCCCTTGCTAAAACAGGATAGTTGTTTATCAATCAGATCTGTAGTGATGCCCTTTTTGCGGATCTGGAGCAGGTCCTTTTCTGAGAACATAAGCACATAATTTGGTTTTCGGTAAGTCAATATCCATGCGAGACACACAAATATAATCAAAAAGGACCATCACGCCGGGTCCCTGAACCTTCCATAACTGGGTTTTTTATTCTATTTTTGGATATTGAAATACGCCCTATTATGAGAACAACTATCTTCCTCTCCCTGCTGGCCATAATGGTCCTGATACCATCCTGCAAAAAACAGATGGTCCTGACAAGTTTTGATGTGCAGAAGACACCATTGGCTGGGTCAGCCGAAGGGTTCCATTACTTTCTCCCCCGAACGGTGATCTCAGTGGATGTGACTGTAACACAGACCTATCATCAACCGGGACCGTTTGCACGATATGCAGAACGTTTTCTCGGCCTTGAGAACGTGATCACCAGTCCGGCAGTGGACTATTCAATAGCCGGCATTGCCGTCAACAGCTTTGCAGAACCCGACCCGGACCACTTGTATTTCGTGGAATTCAGGCAGGGGGACGAAGCCAACTTCATCACTTTGAGCGAAGCAGGGATGTTGCTCAGCGTCAACAGGGCAGTAAGCGACACGGAGTTGCAAAAACCTTCCGGTGAAAGCAAGGAGTATGGCTATTTCGGGACAGAAGCCACTTTTAACTATTTTATCGACCTGAACCTGCAGGAACGCGTGGACACAATCCTGGAGCGGGTCCGGGTGGATACCATGACGGTTGAACGGCAGACCCTTCGAAGAAGCTGGGTGGAAAAAAGCAGCGAAGTGCGGGCCAGGGAAGTGGCGGATTACATCCTGAGGTTGCGGGAGAAAAAGTTTGACCTGATCACGGGTTTTGCCGAGATCACGTATTCCAAGGAAACCATCGAATATATGTACAATGAGATCAACCGCAAGGAGAATGATTACCTGGCCCTGTTTACAGGCCTGTCTTCATCTTCCAGCATCCGTTACCGCTATACCTTCGTTCCGGCCCCTTCCGCCGCACCATCCCCCCATGTACTGTTCCACTTCTCTGCCCGTGAAGGGGTATCTGCCGGAGACCGGCCGGGGAGTGTCCCGGTCACCATCCAGGTCCGGCGCGATCAAACAACAAGCCCCCTTTCACCGTTACTTCAAAGGACACCCTCCGCCCGTTCCGGACAAAAAGGCTTCCATTACCGGATACCCGAGCACAGCACGGTAGTAATCCGTGAAGGCGAAACACTCAGGGCTGAAGCCAGAATGCTGATCAACCAGTATGGTGTGGTTACCTGGCTGCCGCCCCATGAAATGGAGATAGAATTTTATCCAAATACCGGGTCGATTAAGTCTGTGGGCCGCCTCAGGAAAGACTGATTGGGCCGCGGGATCATCAGACAGGCAAGAAAACGGCGGGCTAACAAACGGCAGGCAAACAAAAAAAACGATACCAATGCATTATTTTATTATCACAGGTGCCAGCAAGGGCCTTGGGGAAGGACTGGCCATTGAACTACTGGATGAGAAACACCATCTGCTGTGCATTGCACGCAATGAAAGCAGCACCCTGAAGCGCATGGCAGCGGCCAGGAACTGCCCGTTGGACTTCTTCCTGTTTGACCTGGCTGTCAGCCATGAAATCCCTGCGCTTTGCAGGCAGGTATTTGACAAGGTGGATACCGCAAATGCGGAAGGCATCTATCTGGTGAACAATGCCGGGGTGATCCATCCCGTCGGCAGGGTGGAATCCTGCCCGGCCACCGAAGTGGAGCACCATATGCAAGTGAATCTGCTTGCCCCCATGCTGCTTACCGCTGAGTTCATACGCTACACCAAAAAGCTCTCTGCCAGGAAACGGGTGTTGAACATTTCCTCCGGCGCAGCCAGCTTCCCATACCATGGTTGGAGCAGCTACTGCACCGGGAAGGCCGGGGTGGACATGTTCACCCGCTGTGTCGGCACGGAACAGGAAGACCAGGACCACCCTGTCGAGTGCATGGGAGTTGCACCCGGAATCATTGATACGTCCATGCAGGAAACCATCCGGGCCACGACAGATGAACAGTTCATTCACCGGAAAAAATTTGTGGACTACAAGGAAAAGGGGGAGTTGATCCCCGCTGCCATTGCAGGAAAAAGGCTTGCACGTTTGCTTTTGTCGGATGATGAATTCCGGGCAGGAGAGATCATTGACATCAGAGACACTTACTGACATGGAAAAAATCGACATACACGAGTTTGAATACCAATTGCATATCCGTTCACTTCGCCTTGAAGATTATGAGCAGATGGTTTCCATGCAAAAGATCTGCTTCCCCGGCATGGAGGTATGGAGCCGGGAGAACATCGAGAACCAGATCACCCGGTTCCCGGACGGGCAGATTGTGATTGAGATAGACGGCCGGCTGGTGGCCTCATCTGGCAGCCTGATTATTGATTCCGAAGACTTTGACATGAACATGACGTGGGACGAGATCTGCGACCACGGCAACATTGGCACCCACGACCCCGAGGGGGACACTTTGTATGGCATGGAGATCATGGTCCATCCTGAATTCAGGGGCATGAAACTGGCTACCAGGCTTTATGAAGCCCGAAAAGAGCTGGCCCGCAATTACAACCTGATGCGCATCGTGATCGGCGGACGGCTCCCCGGATACAAGAATTACAAGGAAAAACTCAATATCAGCCAGTATGTGGACAGGGTTACCAGCAGGGCCATTTTCGATCCGGTACTGACCCCACAGCTTTCCAATGGTTTTTCACTGAAAAAGATCATCCGGCAGTATCTGGGTGATGACAATGAGTCGGCCGGCTATGCCACCTACCTTGAGTGGACCAATTTTGATTATAAGGAGGAAAAGGAGCGGCAGTTTCTGGCGGCCGCACCGGTCAGAATTTGTGTGGTACAATACCAGATGCGGCCGATCAAGGGCTTTGATGAATTTGCGATACAGTGTGAGTACTTCGTGGATGTGGCCTCGGGATACAAAAGCGACTTTGTGCTTTTCCCGGAAATGTTTACACTCCAACTGCTTTCACTGTTTCCTAAAGAGGAACCAGGAACGGCCGCACGCAAGATCGGGGAGTTCACCGAACAATACCTGGAGCTGTTCAGTGAACTGGCCATCAAATACAACATCAACATCGTGGCCGGATCGCATTTTACCCCCGAGGGAGACAATCTTTACAATATAGCCTATCTGTTCAAGCGCAGCGGGGAGATCGGCAAACAGTACAAGCTGCATATCACCCCCAACGAGAAAAAATGGTGGGGCGTGCAGCCCGGCAATACAATCGAAGTATTTGATACAGACAAGGGAAAGATCTCCATCCTCATCTGTTACGACATAGAATTCCCGGAACTTGCCAGAATCGCCGTGGAAAGGGGGTCACGGCTCATCTTTGTGCCTTTTTGCACCGATGACCGGCAGGGGTATCTCAGGGTAAGGTACTGTGCCCAGGCCCGGTGTGTGGAAAACCAGATCTTTGTGGCCATTGCCGGAACCGTTGGAAACCTTCCCCAGGTGGACAATATGGACATACAGTATGCACAATCCGGGATTTTCACCCCGTCTGATTTCTCATTTGCAAGGGATGCCATCGCCGGGGAATGTACTCCCAATGTGGAGACCGTGATCATCAACGACATAGACCTGGAGCTGTTGAAAAGGCACCGCAACCGCGGAACGGTTACCAACTGGAATGACAGGCGGACAGACCTGTACCGCATTGTGGCATTGGACCAAAGTGGCG
>SLSG01000246.1 GCA_007130545.1 Bacteroidales bacterium
CCCGCTGAAAAGGCCAGTTTCTGGTAGGGGGAGGTTCCGTCAAACATCGGGATGGCCGGGGCAAAGGCAAGGGTCGAGAAACACAGTGCCGGTTCCTTTACCCTGTTAAGAAATGCATGCAGGGCGCCCCTGTCCGGCAGATCAGGGAAATCAGACCGGCGCATTGGCCGGCTTTGGGGATGGTTCTTCCAGCAATGCCCGATGAAGTCGCATGGATAGGGATTGGTACAGTGGGGTCCAATCCCGACCGGGGGGGATCCGGGCAGGGAGGCCACCTCCCTGAACCGTGCCACTTTTTCAGCCACTTCCTGCTGGTTCTGCCCCACCTGGTCCATCACGCTGCGGATAACAAACAATTCCTGTATGTTCAGTGGTCCCTGCCTCACATAGTCTGGGTCTATAAAGGCGATCGAAAAGTCTGCGAGTGGAAGGCCGGAGCCAGTGATCACAAAATACTGCAGGGAGGCATCCCACAGAAAGGTATCGGATATGTAAAGGCTGCTCTTGATCTCCACCCCCTCCCAGCCCCGGGAAGTCCGGTGAAGGATGTCCAGCGCGACACGTACGCCCTGGTGCTGGAAAGAAGCCTCGTAGATCACGGATTGCCCGGCCTGTATGGCCTCTGCAGTTTTTTTTATCGCGGCGGCCATCTGAAACGGACTTTTCGCACCCAGGTCCGTCCCTCCGGGAAACAGGTCCTGGGCGAACACCCCCACCTTGTGCCCCCGGGCAAACTTGGCCAGCTGCTCGGCAGAGAGCCTGTCGCGCAGGAAGGGGCGCTTTTTATGCAGGTAGAGGGACTTCTCACATTGGAGTCCCCTGATAAAAGTTGACTTCGACAGGAAGGCCTTCTCCTGTTTTTTGTTTTCCATTGCAATGGTTTTGGGATTGGTAATCATTTTTGGGAATGGCAATCATTTTTGGGCCGGTCACAATTTCGGGATTGGCAGCAATTAAAAACGAACCACCGTGAACTCGGTCCGACGGTTATTGGCACGCCCCTCCGCTGTTTCGTTGGTATCTACCGGGCGGGTGTCGGCATAGCCTTTGTATGACATCCGCTCCGGGTCAATGCCCATGGCGGCCAGGGCATCCACGACACTCCGTGCACGGTGCTCTGAAAGGGCAAGGTTGTAGTCATAGGTCCCCACATTGTCGGTATGCCCGCTGATCTCCACATTCCACTCCGGCTTGTCGTACAGGACCTGGTAAAGCCGCCTGATCTCCTCCATGGATTCAGGTCTGAGTGCATGGCTGTCGGTGTCAAAGAAGATGTTGCGCAGCACGACCGGCTCGCCCTCTGCGATGATGGTCAGGGACTCCGGTTCGCCGGCCTCCCCGGTTCCGGTGGCAAGACCCGTAATGGCGGCCACCGGCCGTGGTCTGGCCTCCTCGTACAGTTCAAACACGTAAAGGTCTAGGTCGCCGAAACCGCCCCCGATGTCAGAGGCATAATAGGCAAGCCTGCCCCGGGCATCCACCACCAGCGAAAACTCGTCGGCATGCGTATTGATGGGGTATCCCAGGTTCACCGGCTCGGTCCAGTTCCCATTCCGGTCGCGACGGCTGAAAAACAGATCCAGACCGCCCATGCCCATATGCCCATCCGACGCAAAATACAATGTCTGCCCGTCCGGGTGGATAAACGGCGACATCTCCCTTCCTCCTGTATTGATCGTCTGACCCAGATTCACCGGTATCCCCCAGCCCTGTCCGTCCACCCACACAGTCTTCCAGATATCCATGGGTCCGATACTCCCCTGCCGCCCGCTTGAAAAGTAAAGTGTTTTCCCGTCGGCCGAGATGGACGGATGGGAGTCCCACGCCGCCGAGTTGACACGCGCACCCAGGTTGACCGGTTCGGTCCAATGCCCGTCCACCAGACGGGAGTAGTACAGGTCGCAGCTACCGAAGCCGCCGGGACGCCCGCAGGCGGTAAAGAAAAGCTCCCTGCCGTCGGCAGAAATGGACTGGGCCCCCTCATTCGCCGGGGTGTTGATGGGGGGTCCGAGGTTCGTGGCCGCCCCCCACTGCCCGTCCTCCCGGTGGCTCACATAAAAGTCCTCCGTCTCCGGTCCGCGCCCGCTCACCGGATCTGACGGCCTCCTTCGGGTAAATATCAGGGTATTGCCATCAATGGTCAAGGCGGGACTGTATTCGGCATAGGGAGAGTTCACTCCCTGCCCCAGGTTCTCCGGTTGAAAGGGCACCGGATCCTCCATCGCCCGGATGGCGAATTGACAGCGCGCCAGGTGGGACTGGGTGAGTTCCAGTAGAGTCGTACTGGCGGAAGGCGTTTCCAGGAAATCCATAAAGCTTTGCCTGGCCTCCCTGTACTGTCCGGTCCGCATCAGCGAATAGCCCAGAAAGTAATGGGCCTGGGGATAGGCCTTGGGGTTCAGGCGGACCACCTCCCTGTATGCGGCGGCACTTTTTGCAAAACGTCCCGTACCGGAATAGATCTCTGCCTTCAGCAGGTGGGCCTCGAGAAAATCCGGGTCACGCTGCAGCGCCCGCCGGGCCTCCGCAAGGGCGCGTTCGTTGTCGCCTGCCTGGTAGGCTTCCACCGCACGGGTCATGGCCCGGCGGGCGGGCCCGCTGCGGGACTGGCAAACGGCGGTCATGCCTTGCAAAAGCATTAGGGACAAAACAAGAAGGGACAGAATCGATTTCATGGCTCCGGCTTTGAACATCAAATTTAATCAAAGCAGGTAAAACATCGTATTAAATTGTCAGTCATTGGTATAAATGCTTATTTTTGTTTTTTTACAAACCCCAGACCCTGCCCAATGCGTTCAAAGGCACATGAATCGCACAACGAACAGGAGATCCAGGATCTGCACTGGAAGGACGAGGCTGCAAGGCAGATCTCGTCCCTGAGAAATATTATCGAAGCCCTGCCCTACCCCTTCTATGTGATCGATGTGAACGATTATACCGTAAAGCTGGCCAACTCTGCAGCCCGGCTGATCGGCAGGGTGCTGCCCGGAAGCAGGTGCTACGAGGTGAGCCACCAGCGGAAAACCCCCTGTCAGGGCCCGGACCACCCCTGCCCGCTACACCAGGTCAAACGTACAAACAAGTCGGCCAGAACAGAACACCGCCACAGGGACTCGGCCGGCAACGAGTATTTCCTGGAGGTGAATGCCTTCCCGGTTTTCGATGACCAGGGGGTGCTGACGGAGGTGATTGAGTACTATGTGGATGTGACTGACCGCAAAATGCTGGAGGGGGCCCTGCAGGAAAGTGAGGAGAACGAGCGCTTGCGGATCTCCCAGGACCTGCATGACCATATCGGGCAAATGCTGGTCTACCTGAAGCTGAAGCTGGAACGCAGCATGCAGCTTACATCCGAGACAGAGCGCGACAAGTCCCTCGAGGAAGTGCTCGACCAGCTGATAGAGACCATGAAGGAGGTCCGAATGGTCAGCCGCCGCCTGGTGGCAGGCTTTGTCAAGAAGCAGACCCTGCGGGAGGCCCTCGAAGACCTGGTGTTTGCCTTTGAACGTACCAGCATCATCCGGGTGCGCTTCCCGACTGTCTACATTCCGGATGACCTCGCCCCCCAGGCCCAGACGAACATTTACCGCATCATGCAGGAAGCCCTTTCCAATGTCGCAAAGCATTCCACCGCCAGCAAGGTCAGGATTTCCATGTATGTCCGCAACAAAAGGCTGCATGCGGTCATCCGGGACAATGGGCAGGGCCCGCAGACGGAATACCTGGAGAACCACACCGCCTTCCGGGCCATGAAATACCGGGTCCAGATCCTGGACGGACAGATCAGTTTTCACCTGGAACCAAAGAGTCATTTTGACATCCGCATTTCCATTCCCGTGAACAAACTTTTTTAAACCCCTCCCATGAAAATAAAATTGCTGATAGCCGATGACCATGCCCTTGTGAGAGGCGGACTGAAGTCCATGCTGGGGGCTGACCCTGAAATCGAAGAGGTCATTGAGGCCGTGAACGGGCACGAGGCCGTGAAAAAGGCAAGGAAATTCAAACCCCATGTGGTGGTGATGGATTATGAAATGCCGAACTTCAACGGGGTTTATGCCACCCGGGAGATCCTGAAGGAGCTTCCCGATACGCGCATCATCCTGGTTTCCGCCCACCACTCCCGGGAATACATCATGGAGGGCATCCATGCCGGCATCCGGGGCTTCCTGCCCAAGGAGGCACGCTCCAGCGAACTGCTTCAGGCCATCAAGGCGCTGGCAAGGGGAGAGACCTGGTTCAGGGGTTCTACGGCAGAATTGCTGGCCCCCGGATTTGTGGACACCATCCATCCGACAAAAGTCCAGGCAAGCAAGGAGCCCGCACTGACTCCCAGGGAAAAAGAGATCGTCAAATACCTGGCAAAAGGGCTGAACTCGCATGAGATCGCCAAAAAGCTATCCATCAGCAAGCGAACAGTCGATGTGCATAAGTTCAACATTTTCAAAAAGCTGGATATTTCCAACGCCATTGAGCTGATGCGGTATGCCATCCGGCACAACCTGGTTAAGGTATAGCAAACCCCCGTTCAGCCTGTGATCCAGGCACCCTATCTAAGCATAAATACTTAGACAAACCGGCTTCATTTAGGTAAAATGCTTATTGTGAACCACCCCCCGACCTGCTAAATTTGTTTCCAGGGAATCGTTTATCGCCTGGTTGTCATATTCGGGCAGCCGGAAAAAAAAAGGGGGGAATATGAAATCCATTCAAGCTTATTTATCCGTGGTCCTCATTGCCGGGCTTTTTCTGTTTACACATATGACGGCCACCGGGCAGGTCATTCCATCCCCCGGGCACCCGGACGACTTCCTGGTCCATTTTTCGATCGGCTGGGAGAACTCCTGGCGTGGACAGGTCGATGGTGATGCAAACGATGTTTCTGAGGGCTGGGATGCGGCATGGCTGTTCGTCAAATACCGGGTCGGTGGTGGTGCCTGGCAACATGCATCCCTGAACGAATCCGGGCATATCCATCCTGACGGGACCTCCCTGCAGCCGGGACTGCTGAATCCTGCTGCTGCCCAAAGGGGCGGGGAAAATCCCATTGCCGGGTTCTTCATCTACCGCGACGGAAGCGGGTTCGGTGATTTTTTGGCCGAAGGTGTCAAGCTCAGCCTGAATTACAGTGAAAACGGACTCAGCCACGACACCCCATTTGAGATCCGGCTGTTCGCGGTCGAGATGGAGTACATCCCGGGCCTGGGTTCCGCCGATGTGGTACTTCCCTTTTACATGATGAAGCATGAGGTCACCCAGCAACAATTCGTAGACTTTCTGAACACCCTCCCACTGGAGGAGCAAAAGCTGCATACCACCGCATCACCATTCGCGGAGGAAGGATCACCCGCCATCCGGACGGTTGGAGCACAATGCAATGATATACAAGTACTGTTTCCTGCCTATGCAATGGATTCCCGGACCTTCCCGGCAGAATACATGACCTCTGAGCCCGGCGAAACCTGCACGTTTATCAGCCGGGAAAGCGCGATGGCCTTTCTGTCCTGGTCGGGACAACGGGCCCTCAGTGAAAAGGAGCTGGAGGTGGCCGAAAGCTGGATGCTTTTCCGCAATGAGAGGAACAAGAGACTTAACAGGGATATAATTCTGAGTGGCAGTATCGATGATAACGGACTGGCGGCCGGCTACAGAGGGGCAAGGAGTGCGGCTCCCGCCCAAAGCGGACAATCTAATCCAAGCACCCGGGCACAGCTTACCCCCCCGAAACGATAGCCCTTAAGCAACCCGGAAATTGGGAGTAGCCCGATTTGCCCTGAATGCCGGTCGCCACAATCCGTTAGGGGATGTTCATGAATTTATGTGACTGCAGGGAGACCATCCATCCCGGATGCTCCTTTACGAATTCCACGATCAGGGGAAGCATCTGCCTGTACCTGCTCCATTCCGGCTGCAGGTACAACAGGCATTTTTCCTTTACCATCAAGGCATTCTCGACTGCCCACCCGAAATCTTCCTCCTCATATACGATCACCTTCAGCTCGTCGGCCATCAGGGCAAGATCCGGCCGGGGGCGGGCATTGCGTTTGGGGGAGAGGCAGATCCAGTCAAACTGTCCGCTGACTGGACAGGCCCCGGAAGTTTCCAGGTAAATCTTCATGCCTTGTTTCTTCAGTCTGCTGCACAGGGGCCCCAGATTGACCGTCAACGGCTCCCCACCGGTAATGACGACGGACCTTGAAGGGAATGTGCACAATTGCTCCAGCACGGATTCCAGGGGGGTCAGGGGGTGCAGGGCAGCATTCCAGGATTCTTTGGCGTCACACCAGTGGCAACCCACATCACATCCCCCGATACGCAGAAAGGATGCAGCCTTGCCGGTATGGTAGCCCTCTCCCTGTATGGAATAAAAAATTTCCATCACAGGCAGCAGCCTGCCCGCTTCGAGCAATAGCCGGTCGCTGTCAGACAAAGTTGATGGACGGTGTGTTGTCAAGTTCAGCCGTAGATTTCTTTTTTACAGGCCTTCAGTGTGTTCATCAGCAGGGAAACAATGGTCATGGGTCCCACTCCGCCCGGCACCGGGGTGATATGGGAGGCCTTTGCGGAAACCTCCTCAAACTGCACATCCCCTACCAGCCGGAAGCCGGATTTGGTCTCCGGGGCTTCTACCCGGTGGATGCCCACATCGATCACCACGGCGCCTTCCCTGACCATGTCTGCGGTCACAAACCCGGGACGGCCGATGGCCACGATCAGAATATCCGCAGCGCTGGTAATCTCGGCCAGGTTCCTGGTCTTGCTGTGGCAGACGGTCACGGTCGAATTGCCTGGTTCCTCGTTACGCATCATCAGGATGCTCATGGGCTTTCCGACGATATTGCTCCGGCCCAGTATCACGCAGTTCTTCCCGCTCGTCTCGATCCCGCTTCGCATCAGCAGCTCCAGTATCCCGTAAGGGGTGGCCGATACATAGGAAGACAGTCCGATCGTGGTGCGACCGACATTGACCGGGTGGAACCCGTCCACGTCCTTTTCGGGACGGATGGCTTCGATCACCTTCTGGTTGTCAATATGGGCCGGCAGCGGAAGCTGCACGATCAGTCCGTCAATATCCGGATCCTCATTGATAAAACCCACCGTATCCAGGATCTCCTTCTCGGGAACATCGGCCGGGAATTTATAGGTGGAGGAATCAAAACCCACTTCCTTGCAGGACCTTGATTTATTCCTGACATAGGTCTCGCTGGCCGGGTCCTCCCCCACCAAAATGGCTGCCAGGTGAGGCGGACGTGCCCCTTTGTCCATCATACGCTTTACTTCCGCCGCAATTTCCACCTTGATGGCTGCAGCAATCTTTTTTCCGTCAATCAGTTCCATATACAGCGTTTTATTTTGGTCGTTCAGTTCCCGTCAAAATGCTATCTGCGCATCCCCTTCATCATGTTCATCATCTTTCCGCTCCCGCCTGTGGTCATCATCCGCATCATTTTGCGGGTATCCTCAAACTGCTTCAGCAGGCG
>SLSG01000079.1 GCA_007130545.1 Bacteroidales bacterium
CCAGGATGACATACTTCCGGAAATCGACATCGATCTTTTGCTTCAGGGTTTCCTTCACGTCAATACGGGTAAGCACACCGAAGCCTTCTTTTTTCAGTTCTTCGGTGGCCAGCTCTACGGCCTCGTCATGGGTCGTGTTGTGCATCAGGGTTTTGAAATAGTAAGCCATGGGTGAAAATGCGTTAAGTGAACACTGTTTTTATATGAAAACAACAGGGACCCTGAAATGTTTTTGCGGCCGGAAAACATCCGGGAACCAGCAAACAACAGGGCAAAAAGAAACCGCCTGCAAAATGATTGCTGAGGCGGTTTCTATAAGCGTTGAGGCGGTTTCTCTGCGCAGAGAGGCGGTTTCTTAGTGGCCGGTCTCTCTCCCTCTCTCTCTAGAAAATGAACAGATCCTCTTTACTCAATTTGGTGACAGGTCCGAACAGACGCTCCACTTCCGCGAAGTCGATCACGTTCTCATCGCCGAGGATCACATAGGTTTTGGGTTGGCCCTTCACGTAGGTCTGGTTGAACCTGCTGACATCCGACAGGCTGAACCCGGGAAGTTCCCTGTAAAGCTCCTTGCGGATATCCTTATCGAGGCCCATCCTCCTGGCATTTATGTAACTCCAGATCACTCCTGTGTCCCTGGTCCGCTGTGTCCGGATATTGGATACCAGCTGCTCCTGGGCAAGCCTGAAAGAGGTCTCTGACAATGGCATTTCATCGAACAGCTCGTTGAATGCACTGAAGGCATCCACCACCTTGTCATTCTGGGTGGCGATATAGCTGAAATTGATGTAATGGCCATCTGGTCTTGACGGGGCCGAATAGTTCGAGCGTGCGGTATAGGCCAGTCCGCGTTTCTCCCGCATCTCCTGGAAAACGATGGCATTCATGCCCCCGCCGAAGTAACCATTGTACATCTGGATGAGCGGAATCCTTTCCGGGTCGTATCCCAAGCCCCTGGTGATGGTCTGCAGGTAACTCTGATTGGCATCGTAATGGGCAAAATAAACTTTGTTTTCCATGGTCTCGCGTGGAACAAATTGTAATCCCTGTGGAACGGCGGTCAGCCTTGCAGGTGTTTTGTGCTGCGTCCGGATCATGTCGACCACCTGGTCGATGGACTGCGGTCCGTGAAACACCACGCTGTGCTGAACGCCCCAAAGGCTCTGCAGCGCCCGTATCAGTTGTCCGGAGGTGAGGGCATCCATTTCTTCGTCGGTCAGCGTATACCGTGCAGGGTTTTCAGGTCCGAAGGTCGCATAGCTGAGCAGTGCCTGGAAGTTGGCCTGCTGGTTGGCCTTGCTGTCGTGCCTGGCTTTCTTCTGGTTTTCCACATACTGCTTCAGGGCATCCTCATCTGCCGTGGCATTCCAGATCAGCTCCTCGAACAGACCGACTGCCGCCCGCAGATTTTCTGACAATCCGCTGATGGTGATGCGTGTTTCTTCTGTCCCGACATTTACGAAGAATGTACAGGCCAGCTTGTAGAATTCATTGCTGATGTCTTCGGCGGTCATTTTCCCGGTACCCAGGAAATTGATGAAGCCCCCGGCCAGTGGCAGGTGTTTGTCGTGGTAGCTGCCCATTTCCCAGTAATAGGTAAGGGTAAAGGTGGGATTGGCCTGGTTCTCGGCGTAGAGGATCTCGATGTTGTTGGGCGTTACGGCCCTGCTGATGTCGGTCTCATAGTTGATGAATACCGGTTCGATCGGATCGACGGTGGTCGCTTTCACTTCGGTCAGCAAGGGGGACTCATCATCGCGGTTGATGAAGATCGGGGTGATTTCCGGCTTTTCAACCTGGGGGATATTGTCAGGCTGTCCCTGCCGTTTGTAGACTATGACATAGTTGTTGTCGCGCAGATGCTGATTGGCAAAGGCGATAACGTCTTCCCTGGTGATGGCGCTGAGCTCGTCAATGGTTTCCAGGGATTTTTCGTAAGGCACCCCGTTCAGGAATGCCATCGCCATCGACATGGCCCTGGCCCGGTTGTTCTCAACCCGGCGCATTTCCTGCAGACGCAGGTTGTTGATGGCAGCTTCCATGAGCCAGTCGGGGAACGCTCCCTTTTTCAGCAAGTCCACCTGTTCCAGCAGCAGGTCCCGGACCTCGTCCAGGCTCTGCCCGCGTTTGTTGCGGCCGGATAGTGTGAGCACGGAATAGTCGGCCATGGTCCTTACCGAGGCAAATGCACCAAGGGTGGCCATGGTTTTGTTCAGGTTCTGGTCGATCAGTCCGGCACGCCCATTGGCCAGGATCATGCTGACCATGCGAAGCATTGGCACCTGGTCAGAATTTGCCCCTTCAAACCGCCAGCCCAGTTGTATGTTCTCTGCCTGCAGTCCGACGACTTCCTTCACTACCGGAGAGGTGATCTGCGGCTGTTCGCCGAAGGCCAGCTCAGGCAGGGGGGAGGGCCGGAGGTGTCCAAAGTGCTCTTCAATGACACGGATGGCCTCATCGGGATCGAAGTCGCCGGACATGACCACGGCCATATTGTTGGGCACATAATACTGGTCAAAAAAGTTGCGGATGTTGATGATGGAAGGGTTTTTCAGATGCTCCGAATCCCCCAGAGTGGTCTGCAGCCCGTAAGGGTGATTCGGGAAAAGTCCGCTGAGCAAAGCCTCTGAAGCCAGGCGGCCGTCGTTGGTGAGAGACATGTTTTTCTCTTCGTAAACGGTTTCCAGCTCGGTATGGAAAAGCCTGAGCACGGGGTCGCTGAAACGGTCTCCCTGTATCCTGGCCCAGCTATGGAGCTGGTTGGAGGGGATGTTCTCCATATAAATCGTATAATCGTTGGAGGTGCCGGCATTGGTGCCGATCGATCCGATGGCGGTCATCAGACGGTCGTATTCGTTCGCAATGGCATAGGTGGAAGCCTCGTAAGAAAGGGCGTCAATCTCCCGGTAAAGCTCCCTTCTTTTTGCTTCGTCGGTTTCCAGGCGGTACACCTCAAAAAGGGCTGTGATCTTGTCTAGCAGCACCTTCTCCTTTTCGTAGTCAATGGTGCCGAAACTGCTGGTACCCTTGAACATCAGGTGCTCAAAATAGTGGGCCAGTCCCGTGGTTTCGGCCGGGTCATGCTTGCTGCCGACGCGGACGGCCACATAGGTCTGGATGCGGGGCTCTTCGTCGTAAACAGAGAGGTACACCTTGAGTCCGTTGTCAAGGGTGTAGATCCGTGCATTCAGCGGGTCACCGGGAAAGCTTACATATTCCCTTTCTGCCCGGGCATGGCCCATGGA
Source organism: Bacteroidales bacterium (assembly GCA_007130545.1). GTDB lineage: Bacteria > Bacteroidota > Bacteroidia > Bacteroidales > UBA7960 > SLSG01. The sequence continues at coordinate 3,246 of SLSG01000079.1, forward strand.
CTGGATCAGGAAGATCAATACGGCCGAAAGGAGCAGTCGCAATTGGTTGTTGTGTTTCATGTTGCTGGTTAAATTAAGGATTGATAAAGTGTTTTTGGAATGATACGGGGATAGTTTTAACAATTTTATGGAATTCCAAACGGAGGAAAAGCGGTAATTTTCGGCACTAAAATTAACAAAAAACTTTTCATGTACGTTCTTTGTTATTAGATAATTACCCTGGTAAACCACATTAACATTTTTTGGGAAACCCAGGGTTAAACCTTTGCCGTATCCGACAGTCAAAAATTATTATACCAGTTGGTTTTTAACAATTCATTAAAATGAAGAAGGCCCGGCCCTACACGGTTATTGTCCTGATTGCCGCCCTTGTGGGCGTGATATTATACCCAAAAATACAACCTCTTCTCTCGGGCCGTTCCGGTGGACCTGAACCGGGTGCGCCCATGCAGGGTTTTCAGCAGCGTGCTTTGCATGCCCATGGCCTGCTGATCGCTCCCGAAAGCATGGTAGAGCTGATCAATAGTTCCGGGACGCTGCTGCCGGACGAGGAAGTGGAGTTGTCGTTCGAGACCTCCGGCAAGATTGTCAGCATCAATTTCCGGGAGGGAAGCCAGGTGAAGAAGGGAGACCTGCTTGCCAAGGTGAACGACCGGCACCTGCAGGCCCAATTGCTGCGCTTGCAGGCACAGCTCAGGCTTGCTGAGGACCGGGAGTACCGGCAGCGCACCCTGTTGTCAAGGGATGCCATCAGCCAGGAGAGCTATGACCAGGTGGTAACCGAACTGCAGACCCTGGATGCGGATATCCAGCTGGTGCAGGCACGAATCGCCGAAACGGAACTGCGGGCGCCTTTTGACGGCACCATCGGACTCCGTTACCTGAGTGAGGGCAGCTATGCCAACCCGAATGCCCGCATTGCCAGGCTTATAAAGCTCAGTCCGCTGAAAATCGAATTTTTCATACCGGAACGCTACTCCGGGGAGGTGGCCCCGGGCTTTCCCATTGAATTCTCAGTGGATGGCAGTCCCGAAAGGTTCACTGCCGAAGTGTATGCGGTGGACCCGAAGGTGGATGTTCGTACCCGTACCATTATCGCCAGGGCACTTTATCCGAATACGAATGAAGAACTAAAGCCGGGTCGCTTTGCTGCGATTACGCTGCAGCTCTCGGAAACCCCTGATGCCATTGCCATCCCGACACAGGCACTGATCCAGGAAATGGATGGGGACAGGGTGTTTGTTTACCGCGGGGGAAGGGCTGAATCCCAATTTGTAAGCACGGGCCTGCGCACCGAATCGCATATACAGATTACAGAGGGACTTTCTTTCGGTGACACTTTGCTCACTACGGGCGTGATGCAACTCAGGCATGCCATGCCGGTCTTGCTGGATACGGTCGTCAAATAATTTTTTTACTCCAATTGAAATTCGATGAGCTTATCGTCAATTAGCATTAAGCGCCCCGTTCTCGCCTCGGTTTTTACTATTCTGATCCTGCTTTTCGGTATGATCGGGATGACTTTTCTGGGTGTGAGGGAGTTTCCCAGTGTGGACCCCCCGATCATTTCGGTCAGGACCTCTTACCCGGGTGCCAATTCTGATGTGATCGAGACACAGATCACGGAACCCCTCGAACAGAGCATCAACTCGGTGCCCGGCATACGCACACTGACCAGTGTGAGCCGCCAGGGCAGCAGCAACATCACCGTGGAGTTCGAGCTGAGCGTGGATATGGAAACCGCTGCCAATGATGTCCGTGACAAAGTAGGCCAGGCACAGCGCATGCTGCCGAGGGATGTGGACCCGCCGATCGTTTCGAAGGCCGACGCAGATGCCACGCCGATCATGTTTATCACCGTTTCCTCCCCCCAGCGTTCCCTGCTGGAACTTACGGAGCTTGCAGACCTGACCCTGAAGGAAAGGCTGCAGACCATTCCGGGGGTCAGCGGCATCCATATCTGGGGACAAAAGCGTTATGCCATGCGCCTGTGGCTGGACCCGATCAAGCTTGCCGGTTACGGGCTTACGCCCCTGGACGTACGCAACGCGATCGGACGGGAGAATGTGGAGTTGCCATCGGGCAGGATAGAAGGGACGGCCACAGAGCTGACCATACGGACCCTCGGACTGATGTCTACGCCGGAGGAGTTTAACAACCTGATCATCCGGGAGGAACGCGGACAGGTGGTTCGCTTCATGGATGTCGGACGTGCAGAACTGGGGCCCGAGGATGAAAGGGGCGGTTTGCGGCGCAACAGGGTGCCCATGGTTGGCAATGCCGTCGTTCCACAACCCGGCTCCAACCACATCGAGATCGCCGATGAGGTATACAGGCGGCTGGAACATATCAAGCGGGACCTGCCAGATGATGTGACGCTGGAGATCGGCTTTGACAACACCCAGTACATCCGTTCTTCCATCCGGGAAGTGCGCAACACCATCTTCATTGCCTTTATGCTGGTGGTGATCATTATATTCCTTTTCCTGCGCGACTGGCGTACCACGCTGATCCCCATCCTGGTCATTCCGGTTTCGCTGATTGGTTCGTTCTTCATCATGTACATAGCAGGTTTTTCCATCAATGTGCTGACATTGCTGGCGGTGGTGCTTGCGATCGGACTGGTGGTGGATGATGCCATTGTGATGATGGAGAACATCTATGTGAAGATCGAAAAGGGAATGACGCCGGTAGAGGCCGGACTGGCAGGGGCGAAGGAGATCTTTTTTGCCATCATTGCCACCACAATCACCCTGGTGGCGGTGTTCTTCCCGATCGTATTCCTGGAGGGGATGACGGGGCGCCTGTTCCGGGAGTTCAGCATCGTGATCGCCGGGGCGGTGGCCATCTCTTCCTTTGTCGCATTGTCGTTCACACCCATGGTGTCGACCAAGATCCTGAAGCAGCGCTCCAAGCGTGGATGGTTCTTTCACCGCACAGAAGGCTTCTTCCAGCGTATGAACGAAACTTATCGTAAAGGCCTGGAATCTTTCCTGAAGCACCGCTGGGTTGCCATTGTGATTCTTTTTGGGTCAGCCGGACTTGTGCTCCTGTTGTATGTGAACATTCCGGCCGAGATGGCCCCGATGGAGGACAGGTCGCAGGTGAGCATCAATGCAGTGGGACCCGAAGGGGCTACTTTTGAGTACATGGAAAATTTTCTGGAGGAGATTACCACCCTGGTGGAAAACACGGTACCCGAACGATCGGATATGACGGCCATGGTATTTGGCGGCCGCAACAATGTCCGCGTTGAGCTAGTCAAACCCGACCAGCGGGAAGCCAGCCAGCAGGACATCGCCAACCGTTTGACTGCCGCTTTGCGGCCAATGACCGCGGCCCGTGCATTCGTTCAGCAGCAGTCCACTTTCGGTGGCCGGCGTTCAGGGATGCCGGTGCAGTACGTATTGCAGGCCCAGAGCATCGACAAACTACGGGAGGTACTCCCGGAATTCATGGAAAAGGTAGCCGAAAGCGAGGTGCTGCTGATGTCGGATGTGAACCTGAAGTTCACGAAGCCTGAGCTGCAGATCCGCATTAACCGGGAAAAGGCAAACATGCTTGGGGTCTCTGCCCAGAATGTGGGGCAGACGCTGCAGCTGGCGCTCAGCGGACAAAGATTTGGATATTTCTTCATGCACGGCAAGCAATACCAGATCCTCGGGGAGATGCAGCGGGAGAACCGAAACAAGCCATTGGACCTGAAATCGCTGTACGTGCGCAACAACAATGGGGACATGGTTCAGCTCGACAACCTGGTCACCCTGGAAGAGCAGACCGCGCCCCCGCAGCTTTACCGTTACAACCGTTTTGTGTCAGCCACCGTATCCTCGGGCCTCGCCCCCGGTGCGACCATCAGCGAGGGCATCGCAGAAATGCACCGCATTGGCGACGAGGTGCTGGATGAGACCTTCCGGACTGCCCTGGCGGGGGATTCAAAGGATTTCGAGGAAAGCTCCTCCAGCCTGATGTTCGCCTTCCTGCTGGCACTCGTTTTGATCTTCCTGGTGCTTTCGGCTCAGTTTGAAAGCTTCAAGGACCCCCTGATCGTGATGATGACCGTGCCCCTGGCCATTACCGGTGCCCTGTTGTTCCTGTGGTATTTCGATATCACGATGAATATCTTCAGCCAGATCGGCATCATTATGCTTATCGGACTGGTTTCGAAGAACGGGATCCTGATGGTGGAGTTTGCCAACCAGC
>SLSG01000127.1 GCA_007130545.1 Bacteroidales bacterium
TAATTTTTGCGGCGTGAGAAGTCCCCGTGGCGTAGCCGTACGCATTTGCCGTCAATGATGTCTATGGCTGGTATTGCGATCATAATGCAAGAAAGTTTTTTAAAAGGGTCATGCCGGCTTCCCCGCTTTTTTCCGGGTGAAACTGCACACCATAAAAGTTGTTCATTTCCAGGGCAGCGGTAAAGTCTAGCCCGTAATGACAAAGGGCGGTGGCTTGTGGACTTGCCTCCATATAATAACTGTGGACGAAGTAGAAATGGCTGCTTTCGGGAATCCCATCGAAGAGGGGGCCGCGCAGCCCAAATACCGTATTCCAGCCCATGTGCGGAATTTTCAGTTCCGGCGAAGCACTGCCATGCATGAAAAGGCGGACCTTCTCCGGAAAAATGCCCATTCCCGGCGTGTCGCCCTCTTCCGAACAACTTGCCATGAGCTGCATGCCGAGGCAGATGCCCAGTACCGGACCCCGGAAATTCCGGATGGCGTCTGCCAGTCCGCTGTCGTTCAGCACTTTCATGGCCGGACGGGCATGGCCCACCCCGGGAAATATCAGCTTGTCTGCCGTTTTCAGGTCCGACGGACCCATGGCTGGTTCCGGACTGTGTCCCAGCCGGGCAAGCGCATTGCTGACGGAGGCGAGGTTGCCGGCTTTGTAGTTTATGATCCTGATCTTCTTTGTCATATCGACCCTTTCGTGGTGGGCAATACCCCCGAGGGGTTGCGGGTGACCGCCATGCGAAGGGCCTTTGCAAAGGCCTTGAAAACGGCTTCGATGATGTGGTGGTCGTCTTCCCCCTTTGCCTTTATATGTAAATTGCAAGCGGCGGCCTCTGAGAATGAACGGAAGAAATGGGGGTAAAGGGAGGTAGGCACTTCTCCGGTCTGGTTGGTGTTGAAACGGACCTTCCACTTGAAAAAGGTCCTTCCCCCGAAGTCGATCAGCACCTTTGCCTCGCTGTCGTCCATGGGCAGGGCAAATCCATAGCGCTCCACCCCTTTTTTGTCGCCCAGTGCCTGGCGAAATGCCTGTCCCAGTGTGATGGCCGTATCTTCCAGGCTGTGGTGCACGTCGATGTGCAGGTCCCCCTTCGCCGCTATGTCCAGATCAAACAGGCCGTGACGTGCAATCTGGTTCAGCATATGGTCAAAAAACCCGATCCCGGTGTCGATCCCGGCCTGTCCGTTTCCATCCAGGCCCAGCCTTATCGTAATGTCGGTTTCTGCCGTCTGCCTTCTTAGGGTGGCGGTGCGTGCCGGGAATGTTTCTCCGGGAGCTTCCTCCGGGTCTGAAGTCCCCGCCATCCCCAGCCGTTCCCATTCGCGGAGCAGCTTGCGGTTCTCGTCGGCCGTTCCGACGGTGATGCGCAGGCATCCCTGGCATCCGGGTTCGTTGGTGCGGTTGCGCACCACCACCCCGTGCGCGGCCAGGTGGGCGTAGACGGCCTGGGCGTCAGATGTTTTGACCAATAGGAAGTTTGCTTTGGAAGGGTAGACTTTTTCAACCATGGGCATGGCGGCCAACTCCCCGGAGAGCCTTTCCCTTTCGCGTATGGCTTGCCGGATGCCGATGCGGTATTCCGCAAAGCTGTTCAGGGCCCGGACCGCCAGCTGGCAGGCTGGACTGCTGAGGTTATAGGGAGCCTTTGCCTTGTTCAGCACGGAGATAATCTCTGGAGAGGCATAGGCCACCCCCACCCGTGCCCCTGCCAGTCCCCATGCCTTGGAGAAAGTCTGCAGCACCACCAGGTTGGGGTGGTTTTCCAGTTCGTCCAGCAGGCTTTCCTCCGGGCAGAAGTCTATGTAGGCCTCGTCGACCACGACAATTCCTGAAAACGTGTTTATTACGCGCAAGATCGTTTCGCGGTCCTGGGTATTGGCCGTCGGATTGTTCGGGTTGCAGAAGAACAGCACTTTGCAGCCTGGCTCCATCGCCCGTATGATCGCATCGGGATCTGCACTGAATGCTTCGTCCAACGGAACCTCAATGACCTTCAGGTCGTTGATCCGTGCACTGACGGCATACATCCCGAAGGTCGGCGGAAACACCATGACGCTGTCCCGTCCGGGGCTGGCAAAACATCTTAGGATCAGGTCGATGGCCTCGTCACTCCCATTGCCCAGGAAGATCTGGCCGACTCCGACCCCCTTGACGGCGGCAAGGCGTTCCTTGAGGATGTCCTGGGCATATTTCGGGTAACGGTTGATCCCTTCCGGCAATGCAGAAAAAGGCGTGGGCTGTTCATTGGCATCCAGGAAGACGGCGCTTGCCGGGTCCCCGCTGAATTCGTCGCGGGCGCTTTTATATGGTCGGAGCTGGCGGATGTTTTCCCTGGTTTGTGCATCCAGGTGAAAAAGGCCCGTTGGCGTCCCTGCTTCCGGGTGGTTGTTTTCCTTGTCTGCGGCCATATGTGGGTCTGACTCCAGCCGGATGGAAACGGCATTGGCGTGTGCCTGCAGCTGTTCTGCCCGGGCCAGTTCGGTGATGGTGGGTCCCAGGTTGCGGAGCCCTTCCCGGCTGATCTCCTGGAAGGTGATGCTTTTCATAAAGGCCATCGTGGTGATTCCGCTCCATGCCCGGGAAGACCCGCCTGTCGGCAAGGTATGGTTGGTGCCGCTGGCATAGTCGCCGGCAGATTCCGGGCTGTGGTTGCCCAGGAACACGGAGCCGGCATTGTGTATCCTGCCTGCTACCTCTCCCGGGTTTTCCACCGACAGGATCAGGTGTTCGGGGCCGTAGAAATTGCTTGCCTCCACTGCTTCGTCCAGGTCGCTGACCACCATGGCCAGGCTGTTCTCAAGTGTTTTTTCGGCTATGGCTTTGCGGGGGAGGAGACTGATCTGGATGCGGATTTCTTCCAGTGTTTGCCGGACAATCTCCATGGAGGTGGCCAGCAGGACCACCTGGCTGTCCTCCCCGTGTTCGGCCTGGGAGAGCAGGTCTGCGGCGATAAAGGCAGGATTGGCGGAACCATCGGCAATGACCATCACCTCTGAAGGCCCTGCCGGCAGGTCGATGGCCAGTCCGCGCCCGGCCAGCTGCATTTTTGCCTCGGTCACATAGGCGTTGCCTGGCCCGAACACCTTGTCCACCTTCGGGACGCTCTCCGTACCGAAGGCCATGGCAGCGATGGCCTGGGCCCCGCCCAGCGCAAAGACACGCACATTGAATAGGCCCAGGGTGTAGAGCAGCGCAGCAGAAGCACCGGGCGGTGTGCAGGCGATGATCTCGCGGCAGCCGGCCAGTCTGGCGGGAACGGCCGTCATCAGCACGCTCGACAGCAAGGGGGCCGTGCCTCCCGGGATGTACAGACCCACCCTTTCGATCGGGAAGTAACGCATGCTGCACCGGATGCCGGGCATGGTCTCCACTTCAATGGGGCGGGGCAGCTGGGCCCTGTGGAAGGCCTCGATGTTGGCGGCGGCGCGGCCGATGGCGGACTTCAGCTCCTGTGGGACCTGTAGTCCGGCCTGCTGCAGGGATTCTGGAGACAAGGCCAGGGAGTCGGTCTCGTAATTGTCGATCTCGCGGGAGAGGGTCCGCAGGGCCTGGTCCCCGCCCTGTTCCACACGTCTGATGATGTCACGGACCGTCCCGGCGAGTCCGGGATTCACGTCAGCGGGGCGTTGCAGGACCTCCGGGTATTTTTCGCGGGGGATGTTCGAAAGTATTTTCATTAGGACAGTTTGTTCGTATTTGTGTCGTTGGATCTGGAGTCGAAACTGAGGTTTGGATCGGATCTGGGATCTGGAGTCGGAACTAAACCACCATTTTTTCTATCGGCACCACCAGTATGCCCTGGGCTCCTGCCGCCTTCAGCTTGTCGATCACCTCCCAGAAGTCGGTCTCGCTGATCACGGAATGCAAGGAGGACCAGCCGGGGAGGGCAAGCGGGAGGATTGTCGGACTTTTCATGCCGGGGATCAGTGAGATGATGGTATCCAGGCTTTCGGTGGGTGCATTCAGCAGGATGTATTTGTTGTTCTCTGCCTGGCGCACGGATTGAATCCTGAACAGCAGCTTGCCAAGCAGGTCGCTTTTCTCAGGGTCCAGCTCCTGGCGGGCGATCAGTACCGCCTCGCTTTGCCACACGGTCTCCACCTCCTTCAGTCCGTTGCTGATCAGGGTCCCGCCCGAACTGACGATCTCAAAAATGGCATCCGCCAGTCCGAGTCCGGGGGTGACCTCCACTGATCCGCTGATGGGATGGATTTCGGCATTCAGGTCGTTGTCGGCAAGGTACTTTTTCAGGATATTCGGGTAAGAGGTGGCAATGCGCTTGCCGTTCAGGAATTGCCTGCCGGGATATTCCTGCTCCCTGGGGACGGCCACGGAGATCCTGCAGCGGGAAAACCCGAGGCGCTCCACCGTCTCCACCTTGCAGGATTTCTCCAGGACCTCGTTATAGCCGAGTATGCCGGCATCCGCCACCCCGTCGGCCACATATTGCGGGATGTCATCATCCCGCAGGAATATGATCTCCATCGGGAATCCCCGTACACTGGCCTTCAGGTGGTTGGTTCCGTTCTGTACCTTAATCCCGCATTTGCGCAGCAGGCTGAGCGATCCATCGCTCAGACGTCCGCTTTTCTGTATGGCAAGGGTCAGTATGCCTTTTTTCAAGTCTGTGTTATTCATGCATTTAAGGTTTAAAAGAAGTCAAAAAAAAAGGGGATCCGCTTTTCGGCGAATCCCCTACAGTCTGGTAAATGGTCTTTTATCTGTCGTCCATACCCTGTCCGGTCCGCCTCTGTTGCAGATGGTAGTAATGATGGTGGGTATGAATTCTTGGGCTCATGTATCGGTTGTATCAGGCTTTATCCGGGGCAAATGTAATGATTTTCATTATTGCCTGACCATTTTTTAACAAGTGCCTGTGAATTTTGTTCACCGGTCCCCGATTTTCCCTGCTTCATTCCTCCCTGCCGGGCCCTTCCCTGCTTCGGCCATAAGTTTCATGTCTGCCAATGCAATGGCGGTTATGGCCTCGATCACCACGGGGACCCGGAGTGCGATGCATGCGTCGTGCCGGCCTTGTACCTCCAGTACTTCCACTTTCCCGGTACTGTGGCTGAAGGTGGATTGCTTTTTAGAAATGCTGGAGGTGGGCTTTACGGCTACCCGGAACACCAGTTCGTTGCCGTTGGTGATCCCCCCGTTGACCCCCCCCGCGTGGTTGCTTGCCGTTTTGCCGCTTTCATCCAGGATGGGGTCGTTGTGCGCACTGCCTTTCATGCTGGCTGCCGCAAACCCGCTCCCGAATTCCACCCCCTTGATGGCAGGCACGGCGAAGGCAAGGTGGCTGATGACCGATTCGATCGGGTCAAAAAAAGGTTCTCCCCATCCCAGCGGTACCCCGTCAGTCCGGCACTCCACGATCCCGCCGACCGAATCCCCTTCTTCCATGGCCCTGCTCACCGCCCGCTGGATGTCCGCATCTCCTCCCGCCTCTACCAGGCTGGCTTTGATTGAAACCGGACCCAGGATCTTTTTCGCCAGGGCGCCGGCAGCCACCAGTACCAGGGTGAGCCGCCCGGAAAAATGTCCACCTCCGCGCGGGTCATTGAAGCCTTCGAAGCGCTTCCATGCCACAAAATCCGCATGTCCCGGACGAGGGGTTTTTTTTAGTTTTTCATAGTCGGATGGGCGGGTGTTCTTGTTGGCAAAAAGGATCGTCAGCGGGGCGCCCGTCGTATTTCCGTTGAAGCAGCCGGAGATGATCTCGGGCCGGTCCTCCTCCACACGAGGGGTGGTCCCCTTTGCACCTGGTTTGCGGCGCTCCAGGTCTGACTCCATGGCCTGGCCGTCGAACGGAATACCGGGGGGGCAGCCGTCAATGGTGATCCCGACGGCAGGTCCGTGTGACTCCCCGAATATATGAATGCGAAAAATTCTTCCAAAGGTGTTCATCTGTGCTATACTTGTTTGAGAAATGCGGATTCGTCGTCAGCGTGTTCAAAGTGTGAGGGCTTCCAGGTCATTAAAAAACCCGGGATAGGACTTGCTCACGACCCCGGGATCTTCTATGATCACCCCGAGCCGGGAGTTCAGGGCAGCGACAGCCCCGGCCATGGCAATCCGGTGGTCGCCGTGGGAGCTTATCCTGCCGCCTTCCAGGTTTCCTCCCGTAACCAGCATCGTATCGTCTTCGAAACGGACATCCACCCCGATGCGCCCGAAGATATCGGCCAGGGTCACCGCCCGGTCGCTTTCCTTTGTTTTCAGCCTGCCGGTGCCGTGAATGCGGGACGTCCCGCTGCAATTCGCAGCAAGGGCCACCAGGGGCGGGAAGAGGTCGGGGCAATGGGTGGCGTCGAAATCGAATGCATTAAGGTCTTTGCGGGTAACCGAGATATACTTTTGCCGGTTCCCGGCTATGCCCGTTACAATCTTGGCGCCTGCCGCCCTCAGGGCCTCCAGTATTTTTTTGTCTGCCTGGGCAGAATGGGTGTCCAGGTTGTCCAGGGTAATGCTTCCGGCGATGGCCCCGGCAACCAGCAGGAATGCCCCGCCGCTCCAGTCCCCTTCCACCCGGAAGTTCTGTGGCTGGTAGACCTGGTGTGCGGGGATGAGGAATTCACGGTAGTCCCTGTTTTCAAGGATTACCCCGAAGGCCTCCATGACCCGGATTGTCACATCAATATAAGGAATGCTTGTCAGGTTGCTGACCACCAGGTGAACGTCCGACGCGGCCAGGGGGGATGCGATCAGGATTCCTGAGAGGACCTGTGAGCTTTGGGATCCGTCGATTACAGATTTTCCGCCTTGAATCGGACCTTTCACACAAATGGGCGGATACCCGTTATTCGTCCTGCATTGTACGCCCAATGCATGGAGTGATTCCTCCACGATGCGCATGGGTCTTTTCAGCAGGCTGCCGCTGGCCGTCAGGGTCACCATCCGGTTAAAATTTGCCGCCAGCCCGGAGAACATCCGGATGCCCAGTCCCGACTCCCCGCATTGCAACGGAGCCAGAGGGGCACGGAGTCCGCCTTCGACCACCAGGAAATCCTCACCTCCCTGAATGTCTGCCCCCATTTTGCGGCATACCCGTATGGCGGCCACGACGTCGTCGCAGGCACCCGGGAACCAGATCTCCGACCTTCCCTGGCAGAGCGAGGCAATGGCAATGGCCCGCTGTGCGACGCTCTTTGAGGCCGGTGCCCTGACCCTTCCGCTGACCAGCGAAGGGGCGACCCCGATGATGTTCCTGTCTGTGGATGTCATTGTATGTACTTCCTGATCTCTTCCAGTGAAAGGGGTTCAACCACCACCTCCCCGATGCCCCGGTTCAATACGAAGTGGATGTGGCCGCCTTCCCTCTTTTTGTCTTTACCCATGGTTTCAAATACCGCTTCCGGCTTGCCGGGCGTCTGGACGGGCAGGCCGAGCCTCTCCA
>SLSG01000106.1 GCA_007130545.1 Bacteroidales bacterium
GTCGGATAAGAAAGAGATTCAGTCCCTGCACGGGCAGATATCGATCGGCTTTCTGATCGTTCAGGACATTGTGGTCATTGTCGCGATGATCGTCCTTTCGGCCATGGGGACCCCCTCTGAGACCACCCTCACCAACGAGATCATTCTGGTGCTGGTCAAGGGAATCGGTCTGATCATTCTGGTCATCCTGCTGATGCGCTATGTGCTCACCTGGGTAAGCTCGCTGATGGCCCGCACCCCGGAACTGCTGGTGCTTTTCGCCCTCGCATGGGGCATTGCCCTGGCGGCTTTCAGTGACTACCTTGGCTTCAGCAAGGAGGTAGGTGCCTTCCTGGGCGGCCTCTCGCTGGCATCCACCCCATACCGGGAAGTGGTGGCCGGACGGCTGACTTCGGTGCGGGACTTCCTGCTGTTGTTTTTCTTCATCCATCTGGGCAGCCAGGTCAACGTACCCCTGCTCGGACAGCAGATCTTCCCGGCGGTGATGCTTTCGTTGTTCGTGCTGATCGGGAACCCGATCATCGTAATGATTATACTCGGACTGATGGGGTATCGGAAGCGGACCGGATTTCTGGCCGGTCTGAATGTGGCCCAGATCTCCGAGTTCTCGCTGATCCTGGCCGCACTCGGACTGAGCCTTGGGCAGATCGACGAGGAAACCCTGGGACTGATTACGCTGGTCGGACTCATCACCATCGGCATCAGCACTTACCTGATCATGTACTCCCACCAGCTTTATGAGAAGGTGGCCCCTGCGCTGCTGATATTTGAAAAGAAACTGCCCTCCATGGAGGTAGATGATGAAGGTGCCTCCCAAAAAGAATTTGATGTGATCATATTCGGACTGGGCATGTATGGCAACAACATCGCCAGAAGCCTTGAAAGCGAAGGATTCCGGGTATTTGGTGTGGACTTTGACCCCAGGGCCCTGAAGCGCTGGAAAAAGAAAGGCCGGGCAGGACAATACGGGGATGCCGACGACCCGGAACTGCCGGATATCCTTCCCCTCAGTGCACAATGCGTGATCTCCACGCTGGATGACAAGCCCGTCAACCTGGCCCTGATTAAGTATTTCCAGGATGCCGGGTATGAAGGCAAGATCGCCGTTACTTCCTATACAGGGCGCACCGCCAAGGAGATGGAAAAAGCCGGTGCCGACCTGGTGCTGCTGCCTTTCGTGGATGCATCCGAAAGCATTCCAGCAAAACTGAAATCCCTACACAGACCAGACAAATGAAAAAGAAATGGACATTATTGGTGGTCCCCGCCCCTGCATTCGCATTGGCCCTTGCATTTGCCTTTGCCTGCAGCAGTCCGGACAGGACACCACAGGCAGATCCTGCGCGTTCTGTAGTCACGGCCAGGGCGGAGCTGCGTGACCTTTCTGCGCGCCGGACTGTCACCGCGCCGGTCATTGCCTACAAAAGGGTGTATGTCACGGCCAGAACGGCAGGACAGGTGCTGGAAGTGCATTTTGAGGAGAGCGAACGGGTACGCAGGGGGGAGCTGCTGGCCAGGCTGGACACCCGGCGGCAGCAGGCCCAGCTGAGGCAGGCCAGGGCTGCTGCCGATGAGATCAGGCGGCAGTATGAACGAAACAAGGTGTTGTATGGCAGCGAGGCCATCAGCCTGGCAGAGCTGGAACTGCTGGGAGGACAACTGGAGGAAGCCGAAAGCCAGGTTGATTTCTGGCAGGTGGAGGTGGAATACGGGGAGATAAGGGCCCCGCTTGATGCGGTCGTGGCCCTGCGGCTTGTGGAGGTTGGCACCACGGTTTCGGAAAACGAGCGCCTGTTCACCATCGAAGACCATGGCCTGCTGGTGGTCCGTCCAGGCGTGCCGGAGCTTGACCTGAAAGGATTGCAAAAGGGGCAGGAGGTGGACCTTGAATTCGATGTGTTTCCAGATCAGTCGTTTACCGGAACCATCCGCCGCATCTTCCCCTCTGCAGACCCCCTGACCAGGCTGTTTACCGTGGAGGTGGAGATTCACCAGGAACAGACTCCCCAGCTTGTTCGACCGGGCTACCTCGCCCGGGTCCATTTTACCACGGACCCCCGGCCGGATGCTACGGTCGTACCCCCCGAAGCAATCCTTTCCAGGGACGGGTTGACGTATGTCTTTGTGGTAAAAGATGGGGAGACAGTCGAAATGCGCCAGGTGGAGACGGGCATGGAACGGGACGGATGGGTGGAGATCCTCAGTGGTATTGAGCCCGGGGACGAGGTCGCCGCCGGCAATCCCGAAGTCTTGAGTGATGGAATTCAGGTGAGTGTAACGGGAACTTTCAAAAGATATGGTTTCAGGGAGTAGCATAGCCATCCGGAGGCCGGTGGCAACCCTGGCCCTGACTGCGGCGGTGATTGTGATCGGGATCCTGTTTTCGGGCAGGCTGCCGGTGAGCCTGCTGCCCGAAGTGGAATACCCGCATATCCGGGTTGTGGTCAATTATCCGGGGGTGACCCCCGAAGTAATCGAGGAGCAGGTCACCCGGGTGCTGGAACGCAACCTCTCGGCTACCGCAAACCTCGCCGAGCTGCATGGCCGGGCCAGTGAAGGCCGTTCCTATATAGAGATGTTTTTCGAGGTGGGGACCGACATCGACCTGGCCCTGCAGGACGCAGCCCGGCAGCTGGAGCGCGCCCGGGCAGAGCTGCCTGCTGGGATCGACCCGCCGAGACTGATGAAAATGGATCCCTCCCAAAGTCCCGTTTATGAACTGGCATTGAGCTCCCCGCTGCGCTCATCAATTGAATTGCGGGAGTGGATAGACCAGCGCCTGGTACCCCAGTTACTTACTGTACCCGGAACGGGGACCATTGAAGTGGCGGGAGGCCGCGAAAGGGAGATCGACGTGGTCGTGGACCCCGAACGCATGCGCTCTTACCGGCTCAGCCTGGAAGACATCAGCCAGGCACTGGCCATGCGCAACGTGGACATTGCCTCGGGCAACATCACCTCCGGCCAGTATGATGTGCTGGCGCGGACCGAAAACCGGTACCGGGATGCCCGGCAGGTGGCGGCCACGCTAATTAAAATACCCGGATCAGACGGGCACATACGCTTGTCGGATGTAGCCGGCGTCACAGACAGCCACCGGGAGCAGCGGCTGTTTGCACGGTTTGGCGGACAGGACGCCGTGCAGGTGACGATCATGAAGCAGCCGGATGCCAATACCGTGGCGGTGATCGACGGACTGGACAAAACGCTTGCCGAACTCGTCGATGCGGATTTCATCCCGGCAGACATCGCCTTTGAAACGATACGGGACGAGTCCTTTTTCATCCGGGCCTCGCTCCGGTCGGTCGGGACGGCGGCCGTGCTAGGCGGACTCCTGGCCATGTCGGTGATTTTCCTGTTCCTTGGCAGCATCCGGAAATCTCTGATAATCACCCTGACCCTTCCGGTTGCCATCATTGCCACGTTTCTGCTGATGTATGCGAGCGGATTGACCCTGAATGTGATGAGCCTCGGGGGACTGGCACTGGGGGTCGGTTTGCTGATCGACAATGCGCTGGTGATCCTTGAAAACATATTCCGCCACCGGGAAAAGCTGGGCAAGTCACAGCTGCAGGCTGCCCACGAAGGGACGGCCGAGGTGTCGACCGCCGTTTTTGCAGGCACCATGACCAACCTGGCCGCTGTACTCCCGTTCCTGCTGCTCAGCGGAATGGCAGCACTGATATTCAAGGAGCTGATCCTTACCATTTCGTTTGCCATCATCGCCTCCCTGCTGGCAGCACTGACCCTTGTTCCGGCCCTGGCCGCCATGGCAGGGGGCGGGAGGCGTCGGACCTACCGCACAAGCCAATGGTTCCAGGGCGTCATGGATCGGCTTACCGCTTTTTATGCAAGGACCATCCCACGCCTGATCAAAGCCCGGCTGGCAGTGATTCTGATCGCTGTGCTGGCCCTGACGGGAAGCATCTGGCTGCTCAGTGGCAAGGGGACCGAATTCCTTCCCGCCGTAGACAACGGACGCATCACCATGCGCTTTGTCTTGCCCCTGGGAACACCCCCGGAGCCCACAAATGAAGCCACCATGGCCATCGAAGACCTGGTCAGGGAAATGCCCCATGTGCAGACCTATTATGCCACGGCCGGGGGCTATTTCCGCGGGGGACAATTGTCGATCCGGGGAGGCATGATCGACATGGTCGTACAACTGGTTCCGCATCGCGACCGGCGTGGCTATTCAGCAGAACGCTGGGTATCTGAATTCAGCGGAAAGATCCGCCAAAGCGGCATGGCCTTCACACAACAACGCATTCGCGGACCCCGCCTGGAAGGATTGCGGACCTCCTTTGTGGACGACGACATTTCTGTGGGCATCGTCGGGGAGGACCTGGATGAACTGGATGCCATTGCCAGAATGGTGCTGGACAGGATCCGGACGGTGGAGGGCATGGGCAGTGCCCAGATCGGGAACGAGGAACGCATCCCGCAGGTCATCATCCGCCTGGACGAGGAGCGCAGTTCAGACATGGGTATCTCGGTGGCAAGTGCCGGACAGGCGATCCGGACGGCCGTGGATGGCTTTGTCCCCACCAGGTACGTGACCGGCGGGTTTGAATACAACATACGGGTGAGGTTGCCGCGCAGCGTCACCGGCTCGGTCAATGACCTGGCAAATATGCCCCTTTTTGACGCACAGGGCAGGCACATTCCCCTGGGTGCGGTGGCCTCGTTCGAATCTATACTGGGACCGGCCCATATCGAACGCCTCAACCAGATCCGTATCGTAAGGGTAAACGGCAACGTGAACCTGGAGGAGGCCACAGTCGGACAGGTCAATCAGCGCGTAAGGGAGGCCATGCGTGACTTTGACCTTCCCCGCGGCTACAGCCTGGTGTATGGGGGTGCAGCCGGATCCATCGCCGAAAGCAACCGCTCCATGCGACTGGCGATCATCCTGGCCATCTTTTTCGTATTCGTTGTCATGGCCGTACAATACGAACGGCTCAGCAGTCCCCTTATCATCCTCAGCACCCTGCCGTTCTCAATTACCGGGGTGGCCCTGATCCTTTGGGCCAGCGGCACCAGCCTCAGTGCACCTGTGCTGCTGGGTGTGATCTTTCTGGTCGGCATCCTCGTGAACAATGCCATTCTGCTGGTGGAGTTTGCCCGGCAAAGGCAGGATGGGGGCTTAAGCCCAGGGGAGGCAGTGGCAGAGGCTGGTGCAGCCAGGCTCCGCCCCATCCTGATGACTTCCCTGACCACCATACTGGGCATGTTGCCGCTGGCAGCCGGTCTCGGGGAAGGGTCCGAGCTGCTGCAACCTCTGGCCCTGACTGTCATCGGTGGCATGGCCCTGGGAACATTCATCACGCTGGTGCTGCTCCCGGGGATCTATGTGCTGGCCGGCGACCTGCGGTTCAAAAACCGGAAATGATGTTTTTTTTGTAGGTTTGCATCATAAACCTAAAAAACATCGATATGAACCGAGTCGCACTGATCGCATTGTTGTTCCTGTTTGCCTGCCAGCCGGGTTCCGGACCAGACAAGGCCAGCCTGAGGAGACCATCCACAGATGTAAGTCCCGTGGGACCTGCCACCATTGAAAATACCGTCAATCGCCTCACGGAGAATCACGGTCCTGAGTACCATGACCGGATCCGGCGGGGAGTCAATCAGGCAGCCGTGCTGTGGCGCGACAGCGACGGGAGCGTGCAGCAGTTCGAGGAATACTGCCTGGAGAATTTCATTTCTGACCAGGAGGAGTTGGACATGGTCTTCGATCGCCTGGCCCATTATTTTGAACACCTTTACGGTTACATGAGCCGCATCAGCCTGGAGCTGAACAGGCAGATACATGAGGACAGGGGACCCATCCACCGGATCGACCAGCTGTTTGGTGCCTACAGTCCGACTGCCCACATACAGGACGACTTCTACAACAACGGGATTGCCTTTTTTATCGCCCTGAACTTTCCCCGCTATTCACTGGATGAAAAGAACAGCTTCGGATCTGAATGGAATGCCCGTCAATGGGGCTTTGCCAGGCTGGGCGACCAGTTTACAGCCAGGGTCCCGCCGGTTCTGATGCAGAATCTGAACCAGGTATACAGCGATGGCAGGCTGTATATTTCCGAATACAACATCTTTGCCGGAAGGCTGGTGAACGATCAGGGGGAAACCCGCTTTCCTGAGGGGATGAAGCTGCTGGCGCACTGGAACATCCGCGATGAGATACGCTCGAATTACGGACAGGAAGGCGGACTCGAAAAAAAGGAGATGCTGTACCAGGTGATGCTGCGCATCATCAACCAGGACATCCCCCGGGATGTGATCAACAGCGACCGCTACCTCTGGAACCCCTTCAGCAACGAGGTTTGGGACGGCGACACGAAGGTAGAACCAGAGCCGGAAGGAAGCATCAGGTACCAGCACCTGTTGTCCAATTTCCAGGCCCTGCAACAGATCGATCCCTACTACCCCGATATGGACACCTATATCAAGCGGCATTTTGACGGCACCATGGAGATCCCCCAGGAGGAGGTGGAAGCCCTTTTCCGTGAATACGCCTCCTCCCACCTGCTGAGGGAGCTGGGACAGCTGGTCAGTGAACGCCTGGGCCGCGACCTGCGCCCGTTTGACCTCTGGTATGACGGATTCAAAGCGAGGAGCGGCATTTCTGAGGAACAGCTCGATGAGATCACCAAGCGCCGCTATCCCGACGCCGAAGCCTTTAACCGTGACCTTCCCCGCTTTTTAAGGGAACTGGGATTTGAAAACGATATGGCTGAATTCATTGCTTCCCGGGTCGACGTCGATCCGGCCAGGGGATCCGGCCACGCCTGGCGAACCTCCATGCGAAGCAAGCCTTCCCATTTGCGCACCCGCATCGGCCGGGACGGGATGGATTACAAGGGCTATAACATTGCAGTCCATGAATACGGCCACAATGTCGAGCAGACCATCAGCACCCATATGGTCGACAACTATTTCGTGAACGGCATCCCGAACACGGCATTCACCGAAGCCCTGGCGTTCATGTTCCAGCGGCGTGATATGGAATTCCTTGGAATCAGGCAGCAGGACCCGCTGCAGGAACACCTGGAAGTGCTGGATGTATTCTGGGACAATTATGAAATGATGGGGGTAAGCCTTGTGGATATGGAGGTCTGGAAATGGCTGTACGACAATCCGGGGGCAAGCGCGGATGAATTGAAAGCCGCCGTTGTCCGAATCGCAAAGGAGGTCTGGAACGAATATTTTGCAGATGTGTTCGGCGAAAGGGACATCCCGCTGCTGGCCATATACTCCCATATGATACAGTCTCCGCTCTACCTGTCAAACTATCCCTATGGAAGGCTGA
>SLSG01000318.1 GCA_007130545.1 Bacteroidales bacterium
CCAATGGAACAGCCTGTTGGGACGCAGGGGACGGATGGACTGCATGCCGGAAACCTACCTGAGCTACGACCCCCGCATCGATTACGGCAAGACGCTGAACTACCAGTTGTTCTACTATTTCCGCTATATGCAGGAACGTTGCCGCATTTTCTCCAGTTTTCCCCAGCGTTGGTGAGCACTGCCGCATGCTGCATTGTTTTTTTATCTGTTCCGGAACAAACCCGCGTATTCTTGGTTGTTATGCTTATGAAAACTCTGTGTATTTTTGCATGTACAGGCATGTACTGATTCACCAAAACACCTTACCAAAACGCCATCCATGGATTTCCGAAAAAAGTTCCAAACAATGCTGGCTGCCCTGCTGGTGGGTGTCGGACTGGCTTCCTGCGGTCAGCGGGAGGACATCCCGCCCATGGTATCTGTCAGCATCCAGCCGCTGGAGTATTTCGTGGACCGGCTTTCCGGCCAGGAAATTGAAGTGAACGTAATGGTGCCCTCGGGCGCCAGCCATGGCACCTATTCCCCCACGGCCCTGCAACTGCAGAGGTTGTCTGACTCAGGGCTGTATCTTAGGATCGGTTACCTGGGTTATGAACAGGCGTGGATCAACCGCCTCGGGGAACTCAATCCCGGCATGAAGGTGGTCAACCTGTCCGGCCATGTGGACCTGATCAGGGGGGAAGAGGTCGATCATGGGGACCATGTGCACGAGGGAGGCATTGACCCGCACATCTGGATGTCTCCCGCCGTGATGCTGGATCTGCTGCCGGTGATCAGGGATGCGATCCTGGAAGCTTTTCCCGCCTTTCGTGAAACGGTGGAGGAGAATTATCCCGCACTTCAGGCCGAAGTGGAACAACTCCACCTGGCATTCTCAGGGCTTTCAGAAACCCTGACCCGGAAGAGCTTTATGATCTTTCATCCGGCACTCACTTACCTGGCAAGGGACTACGGACTGGAGCAGGTATCCATCGAACACGAAGGCAAGGAGCCCTCCCCCGCGCGCCTGGCAAGAATGATACAGAATGCACGGGAGCTTGCCACACCCGTAATCTTCATACAAGAGGAATACGACATTCGAAACGCCCGGCTGATCAGCGAGGAGACAGGGGCCACAATCGTCCAGATCAACCCTCTGGGGTATGACTGGCCGGCTGCCATGCATGAACTGGCTGAAACCTTTAAAGCGTTTCTGCAATGAACAAACCGCTTGCCATATTGGAAGAAGTGTCGACCGGATATTTATCTGAGCCGGTGCTGAGCAAGGTGGACCTCAAGGTTTACCCGGATGATTTCATCGGGGTGATCGGGCCCAACGGAGGCGGTAAGACCACCTTGGCAAAGGTCATGCTCGGACTCATCCCCCTGTTTTCAGGGAAGGTGGTATTTCCCGGCGGGCGGCCGAAAACCGGTTACCTGCCGCAAGTTTCCCAGATCGACAAGAGCTTTCCCATTACCGTCAGGGAGGTGGTCAGCTCCGGACTGAAGGCCGGGAACAACTGGTTCCCCCACCTGAACAAGAACCAGCGGAAGCAGGTCGACGCGATGCTGGAAGAGGCCGGAATGAGCAGTCTTTCCAGCCGCCCCATTGGCGAGCTTTCCGGCGGACAGCTCCAGAAGACCCTGTTGTGCAGGGCCCTGATCAATCATCCCCAGCTCCTGATCCTGGATGAGCCCAACACCTTTGTAGACAAAAACTTTGAAGAGGATCTGTACCGTTGGCTGAAGGAACTGAACAAGAAGATGGCCATCATCCTGATCTCGCATGACATCGGGACGATCTCCCCGATTATCAAGACGATCGCCTGTGTAAACGGGACCCTGCATTATCACCCGTCCAACCAGATCTCGGAGGAAATACTGAAAGTCTATAATTGTCCGGTCGACATCATAGCCCATGGCCCGGTGCCCCACAGGGTATTAAAGGAGCACGGCCATGAGTGAGTTTTTCACGATCTTTGAGTATACGTTCTTCCGGCATGCCATTTATGCGGCCATCCTGACCAGCATTCTCGCCGCCATGGTCGGCACCTATATCGTTTCCCGCAAGATCGTTTTCATCAGCGGGGGGATCACCCATGCCTCCTTCGGGGGAATCGGACTGGCTTACTTCCTCGGACTAAACCCCTTTCTGGGCGCCGCCATTTTTGCGGTGCTTTCGGCCGTGGGCATCGAATGGATCTCCAACCAGGGCAAGATAAGGGAAGACAGCGCCATAGCCATCATCTGGTCGTTCGGCATGGCCCTGGGCATCATCTTCGTCTTTTTAACTCCGGGCTATACCCCGAACCTGATGAGCTTTTTGTTTGGCAGCATTCTTTCGGTGGGCAAAGCAGAGCTTTATATACTGCTGGCCTTCTGCCTGCTTGCGGCCCTGTTTTTTTTCGTGTTTTTCCGGCCGGTGGTGCATACTGCCTTCGACCCCGAATTTTCGACGGTCATGGGCCTGCCGGTCAGGTTCTTCAGGTATGCCATGATGGTGGTCATCGGACTGGCCATTGTGATCAGCATACGCACGGTGGGAATCATTTTGGTGCTTAGTCTGTTCACAATCCCCCAGCTGACGGCCATGGTCTTCACCCGCAATTACGCATGGATCATGCCGCTGGCAGCCTTATGGGGCATTACGGGATCAGTTGCCGGACTGTTCTTCGCATACGGGTTGAACATCCCCTCGGGCGCCGCCATCATCTTCTTCCTTACGCTGCAGTTCTTGCTCATCCGGCTGGCTGTATCCCTCAGAAACAGGATTAAAAGGTCTGCCAGGGTCAGGAAATAACGCCGGACCCGATGCATTCATCCCCGTCATACCAGGCCACAAACTGGCCCGGAGCCACCCCGCGCCTTGGCTCATCGAACACCACGTAGAGTCCGTCTTCCCGCATATAGAGACTGGCATCCCCAAGGGGCTCCCGGTAGCGTATGCGCACCAGGTAACGGGCCTGCTGCCCGGCCTGCAAGGCCAGGTCCGCCCGTATCCAGTGGATATCCGCTCTCTTTACAAACAGGCCCGGGCGGAAAAGTCCGGCATGCTCCTCCCCCATTCCCACATAAACGATGTTCTCCCTGGTATTCGTGGCGATAACATATAGGGGCTTCTCCATTCCCCCGGTATTCAAGCCCTTTCTCTGCCCGATGGTAAAGTAATGCGCCCCCTGGTGGGTGCCGGCCACCCTGCCGTGAACAGGGGTATAGGCAGGGGCCGTGCACAGGTCCGCCAACCATGTCTGTGCATCCGCCAACGAGGCCTGAGCATCTGGCGGCGAGGCCTGAGCGTCCGCCAGGGAGGCCTGTGCTTCTGTAGCACCCCTTTTCAGGTCCCGCGCCACATCATCCGGTATCAGCACAATATCCCCTGTCTTGGGTTTCAGCTGCTGTTGCAGGAAATCCGGCAAATGCACCTTGCCGACAAAACACAGGCCCTGGCTGTCCTTTTTCTCCGCCGTCACCAGTTCCAGTTCAGATGCGATTTTGCGCACTTCCGCCTTTTGCAGTTCCCCGATCGGGAAGAGTGCACGCGCAAGCTGCTCCTGTCTGAGCTGGCAAAGGAAATAACTCTGGTCCTTATTCGCATCTGCCCCTGCCAGCAGGCGATAAATGGTTTTTCCGTCTTTTTCTTCGGATGCCTTTCTGCAATAATGTCCCGTAGCCACAAAATCTGCCCCTAGTTTCCGCGCCGCTTCCAGGAAAACGTCGAACTTGATCTCACGGTTGCACAGTACATCCGGGTTGGGAGTCCGACCCGCCTCGTATTCGGCAAACATATAGTCCACAATGCGCTTGCGGTAAGGCTCGCTGAAATCCAGCACCGAGAAGGGGATGCCCAGCTTCTGGGCAACCATCATCGCGTCATTGCTGTCTTCCACCCAGGGACAATGGTCAGACAAAGTCACCGACTCGTCATGCCAGTTGCGCATGAACACCCCGATCACCTCAAAACCCTGCTCCACCAGCAAATGGGCAGCCACGGAACTGTCCACCCCCCCCGACAAACCGACAACCACACGGGTATTTGCATTCATTTCCAGCGGAATTTTTTTGGAACTATTTGCAAAGCTACATAAAATTCATATGCCCCTGCCGGCGGTCCGGCAGCCCGAGGGGCCGGAGGGCCGGAGGGCCACAGATCCGATACTACGTGCATCCACACGCCGGAGTGAGAACCATGGCGGACCCAAAGCCGGTGGCCGCTCGCACGAATCCTGCAAAGCGCATATATTTCCGGAGGAAATTTGAGGTAGCGCGAAGCAGGATTTCGGCGAGCGGCTATATGGACCGGCGCAATGTTCTCACCCGACATGGGGTGCATGAGTGGAATTGGTGCGTGCAGCCCTAAACGGGTGATGGTGGCGCGTGCGGCCCGGCATGGGCCGTACTTCTATTCGTACCGCAGCGAGAGAGACGGATTCACCGAGGCGGCGCGGATGGTCCGGTAACTGATGGTTGCCAGGGCGATCAAAGCGGCAATCAGGAAGCCGGCAATGAAATCTGTCGCACTCAGACTTATGCGGTAAGAGAAATTCTGCAGCCAATTGCCTGCAACCCAGTAAACCAAAGGCCAGGCAATGAGGGTGGCGATGCCGACCAGCAGCAGGATCTCCTTGCTAACCTGCTTCCAGATATCAAAAATGGATGCCCCGAAGGTTTTCCGCACCCCGATCTCCTTGGTCCGCTGGGCCACCGTAAAGGCCGTCAGGCCATAAAGGCCCAGGGAGGCGACCAGTACCGCCAGGATGGTAAAGACCCCTGACAGGCGTGAATTCCTCCGCTCCTCCTGGTACATGCGTTCCAGGTCCTGGTCCACAAAGAAATACAACATGGGGTCACTGGCGGTGAAGGAAGCCCAGACCCGTTCAATGTCCTGAACGACCGACTGGGGCGCTGCAGGTGACAGGCGGATGGCAATATATCCCCACTGTATGCCATCATTACGGAACTGTATCATATAGGGCCCAATGTCCTGCCTGAGGGATTCAAAATGGAAGTCAGACACCGTTCCGATGATCGGCATCAGGGTCATCTCATCGTCACCCATGCTCATGAATCGTTCCTGCAGGGGATCCTCAAACCCAAGAATGCTGATTGCCCGGTCATTGATCAGGCAGGCTTCCCGGTCGGTCAGCAGGCTGGGGTCAAAGTACCGCCCGGAGCTTAATTTGATGCCCCAGGTATCCAGGAATTCATAGTCGGCAAATGAAGTGTTCATGGTAAAGGTCTCCTCCGGCCGGCCGTGGACCAGGTAACCACTGTTGTTGTTGTTATGCCCGGGTAAGGCAGTGGCGAACGAAACGTTCAATACCCCGGCCAGGGACTTCACTTCCTCCCTGAAACTGTTCCCCTGCTCCCCGAGGGCACCGGCGCGACGTACCACCAGCACGTTCTCCTTGTCAAACCCAAGGTCCTTGTTCAGCATGTAACGGATCTGGCGCTGCATGACCAGGGTGCCGATGATCAGCACAATGGAAATGGCAAACTGCAGCACCGTCAGGGCACTTCTCAGGCTGATGGAACTTCTGCTGCCGGCCACCTTTCCCTTCAGGACGGCATTGGGATTAAAGGATGAAAGGTAGAATGCCGGGTAACTGCCGGCCAGCAATCCGATCAGTACCGCGAACAACAGCATGGCCGGAATGGTGTACCAGTTGGAAAAGTAGTTCAGGCTCATGCTGATTCCCAGCAGGTTGTTCACCGATGGCAGGGCGATCTCGGTGATCAGCACAGCCAGGACCAGTGCCAAAAAGGAAAGGATAATGGTTTCTGCAAGAAACTGCCCGATCAGTCCCCCGCGCAGTGCCCCGCTAAGCTTTTTGATGCCTACCTCCCTGGCCCGTTTCGTGGCCTGGGCGGTGGACAGGTTCATGAAGTTGATGCCCGCCACCACCAGAATGAGCAATCCGACGCCACCAAAAATCCAGAGATATTTTGGGTCGTTGGCAGGTTTGAATGCATTCTCCACCGTGGGGTCCAGGTGGATTTCGGTCAGGGGTTGCAGGTAAAAATTGTATTGGTTGCCCTGCGCCAGGAATTCTTCGAACGAAATCCCCATTAACCGCAGGGCTTCGGGTCCGACATACTTGATGATCAGATCCTGGAAACGCTCATTGATCCTTGCATGATCAGCGCCCGGGTGCAGCAGCACATAGGTCTGGAGGTTGTTCGAAAGCCAGTTGGGGTTCCTTGAATTGGGGTTGGTTGAAAAAGACCCAATCATGTTGATCCTGAAGTGGGTGGTTTCCGGCAGGTCCTCCATGATGCCGGTTACCCGGTGGTGGTTTGGGGAAGTGCCCACCCGGATCATCTTGTTCATGGGGTCCTCGTCCCCGAACACCCTCCTGGCAGCTGTCTCGGTCAACACCACCGAATAGGGCTCTGTCAAAGCGGTGGCGGGGTCCCCCTGCAGCATGCGATAGGAGAAAATATTGAAAAAACTGGAGTCGGCCTCTACAAAATGG
This sequence comes from Bacteroidales bacterium, assembly GCA_007130545.1. Taxonomy (GTDB): domain Bacteria; phylum Bacteroidota; class Bacteroidia; order Bacteroidales; family UBA7960; genus SLSG01. The sequence goes on from SLSG01000318.1 coordinate 6,453, forward strand.
TCCTCTGCAACGGCATGGTCCTCCCATCTCACCACGGTTTCTCCCCAGGTGTTGATGCGGGTATAGTCTTCCACCTCCGGAAACTCTAACGGCATGGTTGGTCCGACCGGGGGTGCAAGCCAGGAAGCACGAATCTCCTGCCCGCCGATCTTTCCATGCAGGACGATCCGATGGATGCGGTCCCGGTGTTCCTGGTCCCGGTCATAGCTCAACTCGTGCATGACGAAAATGGCGATGATCAGGCTGCAGGCGATCCCGATGGCCAATCCGACTACATTAATAAAAACATGGACTTTCTGCCGCTTAAGGGCGCGGATGCTGTGTTTGAATAAAATCCTGATCATGTGGGTCTTGTTTCATGGGTTTATTCTGGGACGAGACAAACCCCTCTTTGTTACAGCTCCACAAGAAATTTTTTTGACAGGGAGATCCTTTCACCACCGGAAGTGACACCTTCTACCCTTACCAGGTATTCGCCGGGGACATCGCCGGTAAAAAAGCGCAAGTCCGTGCCCCCTCCCCTGCTGATGCGGATATCCGGATTCCAGTAGAGTGTACTTCTCAGGTCCGGCTCCTCCCGGTTGACCGAATTGCCATTGGGGTACGCCGGGGGATTGAAGGACCTGTCTTTCAGGTAAAGTTCAAAATGGGTCTTAACGTATTCCTCCATAGGAATCAGTTGAAGGTATTCATCCCCCCTGGTAACGATGTTGACCGCCCCATAGAAGGTGAGTCCGTTGTATGCCCACTGCGTGTTGTGCACAAGTATCCGGTCGATATGCCGGGAACCGAGCGGGATCAGCCTGCCGAGGTCATGCACAAGAATGCCGTCCACAAAATACATGGGGGTTTCCGGAAGCGGACTTCCGGTATCGGCGCAATGCAGCTGGCTGCGGTAGGTGTCGTCGCTTCTCCTGATTCGCCAGGGCAACACAATTTCCCGGGCAATTTCCTGCAGGTCATCAAACGGCGTGTATTGGGCCGGTATAACGGTCAGACGGGGCTGGGCGAACAGGAAGGAAGGCGGACTGGCCGTCAGTACCGCCCGGCCGGTCCGACGAAAATATTCAGACTGGAATGCCTTTCTGGCCGACAGGAGATCCTGGCTGCGGGAGATAAAGGCCTTGCGTGCTTCCATGCCAGGGATCGAAACCGGATAAAAGCCTTTGTCAAACGCAAACTTATCGTCCACCTCTATGGCAAGGCGTTCCTGCCCCGTTTCAGAGAATGCGGAAAGGTAAAGTTCCCGTCCGTTGTAATAGAAAGGCAGGGAGATGCGGAACCGGCCTTCCGCATCGCTTTGTGCATGCAGGAAGGTAACTCCGGTCCCCGGCGTATTCAGCACCACCCTGGCACCAGCCACCCCTTTTCCGGTCTGCGGATCGGTGACCCGGCCCTGCAGCAGCCAGGCGTTCGTTTCAGCATAGTCGGATGGGTCTGCCGCCCGCCTGTCCGGACCTGCTGTACCTTGGGAAGGTCCCATGGCCTGCATGGCAGCGTATTCTGCCGGACGCTGGCCGGCTTCATTACATGCCAGTACCGGGGAGACCGAAACCGAAAGCAAGGCAAATGCGTCCGGTCCCCCGTCAAGGGAAAGCTGCATGGGGACCGCTTCCCTGGTCCCATACTTTTCTGCCATTTCCAGGCGCAGGGGCTTGCCGTCTGACGGCAGGGGCTTGCCGTCGGCATGCTGTGCCCCGTTGGCATGCAGGGGCTTGTTGTCTGACTTTTCCGTACCGGCGGCGGACATCCCGGCTCCCGGCACCGAAAGCGCATTGCCAGGGGCGTCCGGGATGGTCAGATCCTGGTCAAAGCGATTGGCAATGAACAGGGTCTTGCGGAAATAAATGGGTTCGCCTGCAGCACGCATCTGGTTGGTGAATGCGACCAACTCATACCACCCTGTGGAGAGGGTGTCCTCAAGGTAAATATTGCCATCCGACACCCGGCCTTGCAGAGGCATGGCGATGCCGGCTACGGTACCATGCCTGCTGCGCAGGGCCAGGTAGGCGATCCCGCCCGAAGGGTAACCATGCCCGCTTTGAAGCAGGTAAGCTTTAAACAGAAGGGTTTCCCCCGCCACGTACACCTCCCGGTCGGTATGCAAAAAAATGCGTTCCGCGGGTAGTTCCCCGTGGAGTTCCGCATGAACAGGTCCGTCTGCGGCGGATACTCCCGCCGCAGACCTGATGGAGCGGCCGTCCATTCCCGGGAAAAAAAGCAGGAAACAAAGGATGAAGGTTAATTTCCTGGGGTCGATAAAGTCAGTCATATTAAAGGGCTTTGTATATATGACCGCTGAAACTGGAATTACCCTATAGAAATCCCTGTCAAAATGACCCGCTAAACCTGATACTGACATTGCGGTGGGGCTGTATATCTCCCGGGCGGCCCATATACTCGGCATTGGTCAGGTTTTTGACGGCCAGGGAGACTTTGTAACGGGGATGAATGTTATATCCCAGTGTAAGGTCTGCCAAAAAATGCCCTGTATTGTTCTCTTGCCAGTAGTCGTAAAAACCCGGCAGGATGGTTTCACGCGTCAGGGGGTTCAGGAATACGTCGTCTATGTTCAGGATGCGGGAGCGGACAAACAAGTCGAGGCCCGCTTCAAACGCACCCATCGCGCTTGCCAGTCCGAGCCGGGCCGAATGGTGGCGCCGGAACTTCAGGAATACCCCGGTGTTTTTATTGGTCAGCGGGTTGAACTCCACCGGGTACATATATACGTAGCCTCCGCTGATGCTGTTGTTGAACCTGCCGTAAGTGTTGATGAGACGGAATTCTATCTCGGCGCCGGATACCCTGGAATACTCGATGTTGCGGGCCCGGAAACCCATGTCGAAAGCCCCGGTATGAGGATCAGAATAAACACCGAACACATATTCAATCAGATCCTTGTTCTGCCCGTAAAACAGGGCAAGGTCCACCAGCCCGTTCCAGTTGGAAGTGAGTATGCCCTGCTTTATCCCGATCTCCGAGTTCCATCCCTTCTCAGGAATAAGGTCCGGGCTCGGAAAAATCCGCACGGCACCAAGGGTGGTTGAAGCAAACTTTTCGGCCACGGAAGGAAACCGGTAGCCCTGCCCGAACGAGGCCCTTAAAAAAGTAATCTCGCCTGCCTGGTAGTTTAAGCCAAACCTGAACAGTGGCACTACTTTGTCGCTGACCCCGTCAAGTGCGCTGTGCTCAAACCTTACCCCACCCACCAGCTTGAAGCCTTGCAGCAGGTCAGCCTCCGCCTGGGCATATACCGCGGCATTTCGTCCGTCATGGTCGCCATAAAATGCCGAACGGATCTGACTAAGGTAGTACATCAATCCCGCGCTCAGACTGACCCCGTCCCCAACGGCATACCAGGTCTGGTATTCAGTAAATAGCGAGCGGGTGTCGCTGTTGTTGTTCGTCGTGACGGGGAAGCGGTTTTGCGAAGCCTGCATGCGCATCCGAAGGTCATGGGAAAAGCGGCCATCCCTGACCAGGCTAACAAAAGGGTCAAGGTAAAAAAAGCCGGCATGCAATTCTGCCTCGGTCGACTCATCCTGTTTCAGGGCCCCTTGCCAGGCATCCTCCCACAGGATGAAATCCCGCTTGTGGTTAATTCCCCCATTGAAGTTCAATCCGTATGACAAGCCGTCTATCTGTTGATCGTGGTGCCTGAGGCGCAGATTCAAGCGTCCCAGCCTTTCATCGTTCAGCCTCCTGTATCCGTTGTCAATAAAAGCAAAGCTGCCAATACCCACCTCGGTGTTGCGGTACTTTTTCAGATGGGAGAATGAGGCAGAGGTTTGCATGCGGGGGCTTTCCCACCATACCCAGTCCTTTTGCCTTGGTTTGCCAAACATCCCGGTTTCAACGAAGAACTTTGATTCTCCCATTTCAGTGGCGGAAGCCGTCCGGAAGTTGATGATGCCGTTCAGGGCCGACGAGCCGTACAATACGGATGAGGCCCCCTTGATGACCTCAATCTGGGAAAGGTTTTCAAGTGGCAGGGACCGCCACCGGATTCCCCCCGCATCGGGGGAGATAAGAGGGAGTCCGTCTACAAGCACCAGCACCCGGCTGCCGGCCCCGTAGCTATATCCGCTGCCCCCACGTATGGATGCCTGTCCGTCCAGCACTTCCACACCGGAAAGCTTGTTCATCAATTCCTTGGGGTCCCCGATATGGGCGGATGACAATGCCTCGGGCCGGATCAGGCTGACCGAAACGGTCAGCTCCGAAAGCCTTTGTTCAAACCGGCTTGCACTGACCACGACCTGGTCGATCTCCGTTGCCTCGGGATCCATCATTACGTCCAGCCGGAGGGTTTCATTTGCACCAAGCTGCACCTGGTGTACCGCCGGGCGATAGCCCACATATCGAAAGGTAATGGTATGGTTACCGGGTTCCAGGTTCAGCTGATAAGTGCCGTCCTGGGCGGTGACAATCCCCCGCTCCCTGGCAAAAAGGATGGTGGCTCCCGGCAGGGGCTGCTTGTCCTGTCTGTCAAGAACAGTCCCGTAAACCCTGCCGGATTGCTGGGCAAGGCCCATTGTTGCACAGGCAGAGACCAGAAAAAACAACACCAAAAATACAGCAGCCAGCCTGCGCATCACTTGGCCTTGAACGTCATCCGGAGACTGAAAGGCTGCTCCGGCAATTCAAAATTTGGGAATGACGTGGTGACCTTCAGGGAGGAGGCCGTCAGTTCGGCAATTTTGGTCGTCAATGGGAACATGAGTGAATCGGTCAGGATGATGATCTCCGTTTCATTGGCTGCAAAACTCCATGTGCCTGAGTACGCCCCGAAGGTTCCGGTGCCGTCTTCCCTGAACCGGGCCTCCCCCTTAAAGTTCTCCAGCATCTGTCCCGGTCCGCTTGCATCTGATCCGTTTACGAGCAGGCTGTCAGAAGTCCAGGTGACACCCGTCAGCAGTTTAAACCGTTCCGACCTGTCGTCCTCGTCATCGCTGCAGGCAAAGACCAGCAAGGCCAAAAAAGCCAGCAGGATCATTATGAATCTGTTCATAGGCATGAGTTTTTATTGCACGGGTAAACTTACGAAAAAGCAGAATAAACACATGTTTAAATTTACGAAAATTTCCAATTGAAAAATGTATAAATTAGTGGATGGATTATTCAGGAAAAACAGCCATCGTCACCGGAGGTGGGCGTGGCATTGGCCGGGGCATTGCACTGGCCTACGCCGGGGCAGGGGCCCGGGTGGTAATCGCCGAAAAGGATGCGGATGCCGGCAGAGACATACGGGAACACATCCTGGCCCTGGGGCAGGAAGCCCTGTTCGTGGAAACAGACGTGAGCCTGCCCCGCGACATCGGGCTGCTGATGGGGAAAAGCATGCAGGTGTTCGGCCGCATCGATATCCTGGTAAACAATGCGGGCGTGTCGTGGTGGGCCTCCCCCTACGATTTGAAAGTCAGCGAGTGGGACACCATCCTGAACACCAACCTGCGCAGCGTATTCCTTTGCTCGAGGGAGGCTGCCCGGTATATGCGCGACACTGGTGGCGGATCGGTGGTCAACATTGCCTCCACCCGGGCACTGATGTCCGAACCAAATTCCGAGGCTTATGCAGCCTCAAAGGGCGGCATCCTGGCACTGACCCATGCCCTGGCGGCTTCCTTTGCCCAGGACCGGATACAGGTCAACTGCATCAGCCCGGGATGGATTGAAACCCGTGACTACCAAAGACTTAGAGAGATAGACCATAAACAGCACATTGCCCAGCGGGTGGGCAATCCGGAAGATGTAGCCAGGGCTTGCCTGTTCCTGACCGCCCCGGGCAATGATTTTGTGACCGGGACCAACCTGGTGGTGGATGGAGGCATGACCCGGAAAATGATTTACGAGCCCTAAGCCCAGATTATATATGTACATTTGAACGCAATTACCAAAACGAGATAACATGAAACATGAACACGGAAGCGGATCTGCCAGTGCGGTATACGGGCTGGGATTCATCGGTGCAGCCATTTATTTCATTTCCACCGCCACGGGGTTCTGGATGGGGGCACTTGGACTCCTGAAGGCCATCGTCTGGCCGGCATTTCTGGTTTACGAAGCGCTGAAGGTTGTCGGAGCCTGACCGGAACCGAACCTTTTTTGCATAAAACCCGGTACCCATGAAGAACAAATATTCACTGGGGTTCTTTCCTACTCCGGTGCATGCCCTGAAAAACCTTTCCCGGGAATTCAGGGACCATCAGATCTACATCAAGCGCGACGACCAAACCGGACTGGCTTCCGGCGGCAACAAAACCCGCAAGCTGGAGTACCTCATCCGTGAGGCGATGGACCAGGGCTGTGACACTGTAATCACAGCCGGTGCCCAACAGTCCAACCACTGCCGGCAGACGGCTGCGGCATGTAATGTAGCCGGACTGGAATGTCACTTGCTTGTCAGGGGCAGCGATCCGGGAGAATACACCGGCAACCTGCTGCTTTCCACGCTGCTTGGGGCACACATCCATTATACCGGGGACGACATCCTGCCGGAAGACGTGGAGAACCTGTGCGCACAGCTCAGGGAGGCCGGATGCCGCCCTTATTATACACCCATCGGCGGATCCACGCTGACCGGAGCAATGGGGTTCGTGGAAGCGGCCCGGGAGCTGAAAGAACAACTGCAGGCAATGGATCTCCCTATTGACCAGGTGTATTTTGCCTCCTGCTCCGGGGGCACACAGGCCGGACTGGTGCTGGGCAAGGCACTTTATGGCCTCGAAACAGAACTGGTCCCGGTAAGCATTGAAAAGCCGGAGATGGAGGAAGCCGGACTGGAGGCAAGCGTTCTGGAGATCGTAAACCAGGGCAGGGAGGCACTGGATCTCAAACAGTCATTCTCACTGCAGGATCTGAAATTGCTTGGAGGATATGACGATGCCGGATATGGGGTGCTTACCCAAAATGAAAAGGACGCCATTCAGATGCTCGCACGCGCGGAAGGCATTCTGCTTGATCCGGTCTACTCGGCCAGGGCATTTTTTGCCATGACAGACCAGTTGAGCAAAGGCCTGGTGAAAACGGGCTCGAACATCCTTTTCTGGCATACCGGCGGATTGCCGGCAAATTTCCATTACGGGAACGCCCTGCTTTAACCTTCTTTTAACCTTTATTACCTTTTCCTTAACCGGGGCCTGTCGGTTCGTGCCGTAGCTTTGCCTTGAAATATTAAATTTTTCCTTTATGTACCTGAAATCATGTATGGCAGGATTCCTGCTAATCGCAGCCGGCCTTCCCCTGAGCGCGCAGATCAGCGAAGGCGTGATCCGCTACGAGGTCACCATCGACATGCACCGCAACATTCCCCCGGAAAGGGAGGAGATGAAGGCCATGATCCCGCAGTACCGGAAAGAAACCTATGAGCTGTTTTTCACCGGACAAGAAAGCCTTTACAAGGCGAAGGAGGACGCGGAGGCCGACCTGGCCATAAACCGCGGCGGGATGCGGATGGTCATGCGCATGCCCCGGACAGAAACCTATATTGACAAGGAAAAACGGGAAGTAACCGTGATGCAGGATTTTATGGGAACCAATTACCTGATCACCGAAGCCCTGGACATTGCCCCCTGGCGGATCGGCAACGAGCAGATGGAGATTGCCGGATATATTTGCATGATGGCCTGGTACAATGACACCATCCAGAACCAGGAAATCACCGCATGGTTCACCCCGCAGATCCAGCCTTTCCTGGGACCCGACCGGTATGTGACCCTGCCCGGGACCGTATTGGCTGTGGACATCAACAACGGGGAACGGGTCTGGGTGGCCCGGGAAGTAGAGACCCGCGAGCTTCGCCGCAATGAGGTGCGCAAGCCCAGCCGCGGGGAAAATATTACCCGGAAAGACTTCCAGGAGATGGTCCGCCAACAGATGGAACGCACGGGCGGGACCACGCGTGGAATCCGGTTTTAACGCGGATGACTGCCGGCTGAAAAATCAACTTGCCTGACAGCGCATGAGAAATTAATGCAACAATCATTATTACGACTGAATATAACCCATGAAAAGATTCATTTTACTCTTTGCTTTTTCCATTCTTGCCCAGGCAGCCATGGCCCAGTCTTTTACCATTAAGGGCCGCCTGACCGATACAAGTGATGACGGACTGCCGAACGCGACCCTGTTGTTGCTGAAGGCGGCTGACACCACGATGGTGAACTACGCCCTGACCAGCCTGGAAGGAGATTTTGAAATACGCAATGTGGGCAGGGAACCCCACTTCCTGCGCATTTCCTATGTCGGCTACGCCACGCTGAATTTGGCAGTGGAGCCCCCGACCGGACAAACCCTTGACCTTGGCAAGGTGCAATTGCAGGATGAACGCACCCTGCTCCGGGAGGTCATCGTGCAGGAGGAGCGGATCCCGATGCGGGTCAGGGGGGATACCATCGAGTACGACGCCCTGGCTTTCCGCATACAGCCCAACGAGGTGGTGGAAGACCTGCTCAAGCGCATGCCCGGAATTGAAATCCAGGCCGATGGCTCCGTTATTGCACAAGGGGAGCAGGTAAGAAGGGTGCTTGTGGACGGAAGAGAGTTCTTTGGCCGTGACCCCAAAATGGCAACCCAGAACCTGCCGGCCGACGCCGTCTCCAAGGTACATGTGTTCGATGAGCGGTCGGAACAGGCACGTTTCTCGGGGATTGACGACGGGCAAAGGGAGCGGACGATGAACCTGGAGCTGAAGGAAGACCGCAGGGAAGGCATGTTCGGAAATACCAGCCTGGGTTACGGCCCGGATGACCGCTTCCAGGGCCGGACAAACCTGAACCGTTTTGACTCCAAAGGACAGATCTCCATACTGGGCATGGGCAACAACCTGAACCAGCAGGGCTTTTCGGTCGGGGAATACATGAATTTCAGCGGGGGCGTGCAAAGCCTGATGGGTGGCGGCGGAGGGGCCATGCAGATTACCATGGGCGGACCGGGTACTGTGCCCATCAATATGGACGGCAGGTCCGGCAGCAACGGCATCATGACTTCCTGGGCAGGCGGACTGAATCTCAATCGCAAGTTGTGGGACAGGACAGATGTCAGTGCCAGCTATTTCTACAACCAGCTTGACCACGATGTGAACCAGGACCTGGAAAGGGAAAACTTTCTGCCCACCGGAAATTATGACTTTCGCCAGGTAAGCGTGCAGGAGAACCAGAACTGGAACCACCGGCTGAACCTCCGCATGGACCATAAAATCAATGACAACAACAGCCTGCTGCTTACTGCTGCATCCACCCTGAACACAACCGACACCTATCAGCAGAGCGACAGCCAGACCATGTCGGCTGCCGGGGCCTTGCAAAATGCCAGCGAGCAGATTACCAGCGCTGACGGACAGCTGCTGAATGTCAACTCCAGCCTGCTCTGGCGCAAGCGGTTCTCCGTGCCGGGACGAACGGTGACCGCCGGATTCGACCTGGCCTCTTCCGGGAACAGCCAGGACGGCACCCTGGAAGCCGTGAACCGCTTCATGCGGGATTTCATGGTGGAACAGCGCATCATGCAGACCAATACCCAGGAGAGCCTGAACCGCACACTTGGCTTCAACGCTTCCTATACCGAACCCCTGGGAAACAGGCGCTACCTGGAAGCCAACTACCGGATCTCGCAGAATTTCAATGAAATAGACCAGCAGGTGTATGACCTGACAGACGGTCAGCCCGAGATCAACACCCTGCTGACAAACATTTACAACAACACCTCCCTCTACCAGCGCGGGGGCGTGAACTTCAGGCTGAACCGCGACATGTACAACCTGACCATAGGAAGCAGCGTGCAGGCCACCTCGCTGAAGGGGGAAATCGTTACCAGTGAGCTCCCGATCGAAAGGAATTACTTCAATGTGCTTCCGGTGGTCCGCTTCAATTACGAGTTTTCAAATATGCGAAGGTTTTCGGCAGACTTTGAGACCAGCGTGCAGGAGCCGTCCATGTTGCAACTTCAGCCGATCCTGGACAACCGCGACCCGCTGAACCTCTATGAGGGGAACCCGGAGCTGCGTCCGTCTTACCGCAACAGGGCAAGCATCCGTTACAACACTTTCAATCCACTTACCTCATTCGGATTCTTCACATTCGCAACTGCCGACTACGTGACCAACGCCATTACCAACTCGGTGAGCTTCGACGAAAACCTGGTGCGGACCGTCATGCCCGTGAATACCGGGAGCAACCTGAACCTGAGGGGGAACTTTAATGTGAACTTCGGACTGGAACAATTGAAAAGCCGTGTCATGGTGGGGACCACACTAAGCCGAATCCAGGGCACCAATATCCTGAACGAGGTTTCCCAGCGGATCGTCAACAATACGCTGACCGGGAACCTGCGCTATAATTTCCGCCCGGGCGAGCAGTTCGACGCCGTACTGTCGGCAACCGTCAGCCAGCAGCTCACCGACTATGAATTCAGCGCACTGGAGCAGGCCTACCTGAACCAGACCTATTCGGCCGAGGCAAACTGGAACTTCCTGCAGCATTACCGCCTGAACCTGGGTTACCGTTACCAGATTTACCAGGGACGGACCAGCGATTTCGACCAGAAGATTCCGTTGCTGGACTTCGGGTTTTCCCGCCGCTTCCTGAGGGGCAATGCAGGAGAACTGAGGCTGACCGGTTACAACCTGCTGAACCAGGACCTCGGAGTGACCCAGAGCGTAGACGCCAACTACTTGCAGCGCCAGGTGACCAATTCCCTGGGCAGGTACTTCCTGCTGACCTTCACCTATTCGCTGAATCGCGGACTGAATGTGATGGACGGCGGGCACGGACCGGGCCGGGGCATCCGGATGATGGTACATTAACCGTAGTTGGAAATCCGCTCAAGCGCCTCTAAATCCAGGATCTCGATCTCACGTCCGTTGATCCGCAGCAGTTTTTCCTTGCGGAATTCGGACAATGCCCGGATCACATTCTCGGTGGTCATTCCGATGTATTCGGCAATTTCCCGTCGGGATACCGGAAGGTCAAAAACCAGGCTTTGGTAAATGGACTGGCTGAATTTAAGCAGGATGTAGGCCACTTTCCCATGCGTATGCCGCTTTCGTATCTCCAAGGCCTCAAGGATGATCTTGTTGGAGATCGAGCCCAGCTTCTCCATCAGGTTCAGGGTAAAAAACCCGTTCTTCAGCGCAATGGCCTTCATCTGTTCGATTTCGATGCAGCAAATGACCGCATCTTCCAGCACCGAAACGGAATAGGTCTGATGCGTTTCGGAAAACACCCCCAGCAGGCTTACAAAGTCAAAGGGTCCGGCAATCGTAATGATCTGGTCCTTGCCGTCGGGGTCTGTCCTGAACAGTTTGACCAGGCCGCTTTTCAGGTAAGCAAAATACCTGATCTCATCCCCTTCTGAGAATACAATATCCCCCCGCTTATAGGGAACTTCCACTTTCTGATCACAGAATATGCCCAGCTCTTCCTTGCGAAAACTCTCGAAGAAGGCTGTTTTTAGCTCACAATTGTCGCATCCGCACCTGGGGTCCATTTTTAATCTTTGTCGGATGATTCATCCACGCTATGATATTTATCATAAAATGACACTTATCATAAGCTTTGACTGTTACCGGGTTAACAACTCCATTTATATTTGATGCAGGCATAGAAATAGCGCCTGCACTGGTAAAAATAACAAAAATCGCGCAACCATGAAGAAACTCCTGATACTGGGGGGCGGCACAGCCGGAACCATGATGGCCAACAAGCTGCATCATGCCCTCGACAGGGAAGAATGGGAAATCACCATCGTAGACAAGGAAAAAACGCATTACTACCAGCCGGGCTTCCTTTTCATCCCCTTTGGCATTTACCGCCGGGAGGACGTGGAAAAACCAAAATCCAATTTCTTTCCTGCCGGAATAAACGTTGTTTACTCTGAAATCGACCTGATAAAGGCAGAGGAGAAGCAGGTCCAGCTCGAAGGCGGGCGGACACTGAACTACGACTACCTAATCGTTGCCACCGGCACCCAAATCCGTCCGGATCAAACCCCGGGCATGCTCGGACCCCTCTGGCAGAAGGACATCTTTGACTTTTACAGTGTGGAAGGGGCCCTGGCCCTGCACAAAAAACTAAAAACCTGGGAAGGGGGCAATCTGGTGGTGGCCATCACCGAGCTTCCGTTCAAATGCCCGGTGGCCCCGCTGGAGTTCGTGTTCCTGGCAGAGGCATTTTTTACCGAAAAAGGCATGCGCGACAAGGTCAATATCAGCCTGGTCACGCCCATGCCCGGGGCATTCACCAAGCCCGTGGCCACAAAGATGCTCAGCGAACTGCTCGGCGAAAAAAACATAAAGGTGGTGGCCGACTTCTACATCGAAAGGATAGACAACGAAAAGAAATGCCTGGTCTCCTACGACGAAAAGGAAGTGCCGTTCGACCTGCTGACCATTGTACCGCTGAACATGGGCGACGAACTCATTGCGCGCAGCGGACTGGGAGATGACCTGAACTACGTGCCCACCGACAAGCATACCCTGCAGTCCAAAGCCCACGAAGACATCTTCGTGATCGGGGATGCAGCCGACCTGCCCACTTCCAAAGCCGGCTCCGTGGCCCATTTTGCCGCGGATATTGTGGAGGAAAACCTGCTCTGTGCCATGGAAGGCAGATCGCTGACAGGAAGCTTTGACGGACATGCCAACTGTTATATCGAGACAGGATACGGCAAGGGGGCGCTGATCGACTTCAACTATGATACGGAACCCCTGCCGGGAACTTACCCCCTGCCGGGCATCGGACCCTTCGGACTGCTGAAGAATACCAGGATCAACCATTACGGCAAGATCATCTTCCGCTGGATCTACTGGCATATCCTGCTGAAAGGCAAGGAACTGCCAGTTGAGTCGGAGATGACCATGGCCGGCAAACGAAAAGTAAGCGCATAATGGAAGAAAAGCAAATACTTGCAAGGATGGATGCGCTGGAGCAGAAGCTCGACCTGGTGCTGGAATATGTGAACCAGCAGCGGCTGAAGTCCGACGCCATTGACGACCTGGTGGCAGATGTGTCCCTGATCGGCAAGGACATCTACAACAGCTCCGTGGTGGAACTGGAAAAGCAGTCGGTTGAACTGAATCCCGATGAGCTCGGGCAGCTTGGGGTCAATCTGCTGAGGAACATCCGGAATTTCAATGAGATGCTGGAACTGCTCGATAGCATGATGGACCTGAAAAAGGACGCCGGACCCATCCTCAATGAGCTGATTATTGAATTCACGAAAAGCCTGCATGCCCTGGAAAGCAAGGGCTACTTTGAATTTGCCAGGGAATTGGGCAGCATTGCCGATAACATCGTCACCAATTTCACACCGGAAGACATCCGGCTGCTGGCCGACAACATCGTCCTCATGCTGCAAACCCTGAAGAACATCACACAGCCGGAGATGCTGCAAGCCGTGAATAATGCAGTAAAGGTTTATGGCAGCATGCAAACGGAGGACATCAAGCCCTATTCCGTCTGGAAAGCCATGCGCGAGATGAACTCGCCGGAAATGAAGTCGGCCCTGGGCTTTATGATTGCATTTATGAAAAACATGTCTAACACCAACCCTAAAAACAAATAATCATTATGGCACAAAAAACGATTGCCGGGAAAACCGTAGAGGTGAATGCCGAAGGTTACCTGGAAAACCCGTCCGACTGGACCAAGGAGATCGCGGTGGAAATCGCAGACGAAATTGGCATCAGGTTGACTGACAAGCATTTTGAAGTACTGGATTATCTCCGCAAGGAGCATGCCGCCGGCACCCAGTTGTCCGTCCGCAGGGTAGGCAAGTCGGGCATTACCGACATCAAGGGCTTGTATGAGCTGTTTCCGGGCGGACCCCTGAAGTATTCCTCTAAAATTGCCGGGATCCCCAAGCCCGCCAGCTGCGTATAAACCCTAAAAAAGAAAACCATATGAACTCAGCAACAAATGAAACGCCCCTGAAAAAAGTCTGTATCATCTGCGCAAAAGGCAACATTGAAGACGTCTATGCCACGCTGGTACTCGCCAACGGGGCCGTGATGGAGGGTATCGAGGCCAAAGTGTTCTTTACGTTCTTCGGACTGGATGCCATCACCAAAAATCAGATGAAAAAGATCCATACGGGCACGGTCGGCAACCCGGCCATGCGCATGCCTGGCGGACTCCCATTCCCGTCCATTCTAGGGATGCTTCCCGGGGTTGAAGCAGGGGTGTCTGCGATGATGAAAAGCCAGATGGACAAACTGGACATTCCGCCGGTGGACGAATTCCTGGAGATGATCACCGCCGGGGGCGGCGAAGTCTATGCCTGCAAACTGGCCATGGACATGTTCAAGCTCGAAGAAAAAGACCTCTGGGAAGGTTGCAGTGGCGTGCTTACCGTGGGGGATTTCTACGGCATGTGCGGAGGAGAGAATACCCAGATCATTTTTACCTAAAAAACACTAAATTCGCGATGATGCAGTACGCTTACATCATCGCGGCCTTTAACGCGTTTTTTTTCGCGGTCCTGGCATTACAGAAAAAACCCGGAACAACGCACGACAACCTGCTGGTCGGGTGGTTGGCGTATCTGGGTTTTTTTGTGGGGGCATATGTAATCTCCCCGCCGGATTTCTTTCACCATTATCCAATCCTTTCCAGCAGTTTTATTTCCCTCTTCCTGCTGCATGGGCCATTCCTTTACCTGTATATAAATTACCTTGCTTCAGGAAGCAGGGCTTTCAGGACAAACGATCTATGGCACTTTTTTCCGGTGGTGCTGTTCAACCTTTACCTGCTGATCAGCCTTTTATTGCCCCGGGTGTCGGAAAGGATCAGCCTCGACCATGTATCCGGCCATACAAATCCGCCAACAATCTACATGCTTTTCCTTTTACTGACCGCAATCTCCGGACCGGTATACATTTTCCTGTCAATCAATGTGCTGAGGAAACACCATTTCGCTGTATTTGATTATTTTTCCTATTCCGAGAAGGTAGACCTGAAATGGCTTCGTACCCTGGTGGCCATATTCGGGATTGTCTGGACCTCGCTGATGATCATTACAGTGATTCACCACGTATTTCACTTGTTTTCCATGGCTTTCTGCACAGATGGGCTGTTTCTTTCCCTCTCGGTTTTCATCCTTTTAATCGGATACTTCGGACTGAGACAGGAGGCGATCTTTGTTTCAGGCAGCAGGGATACGCTAAGCACTGAATCCCGCAAAACGGAAAAAGCCAGACACCAGGGCCCCTTGCCGGATGCGAATGCAGCAGCCCGGCATTTGGAAAGGCTTCAGCAAGTCATGGTCAGTGAAAAGGCATACCTGGAGGCAGGGCTAACCCTTCCGCAGCTCGCCACCATGGCGGGCATCTCCACCCATGAACTATCCCGCCTCATCAATGAGCATCTTCACAAAAGCTTTTTTGACTATGTGAACGGTTTCCGCGTGGAGCATGCAAAACACATGATTGCCGACCCGGACAATGACAAGCTTTCGCTGCTCGGCATTGCCTTTGAATCCGGGTTCAACTCCAAAACAGCATTTAACAGGGTGTTTAAAAAGCTGAGCGGGGAAACCCCATCCGAATACAGGTCTTCTATACGGTAGCTTTCTCTTTCCTCAGTACCACCGGGGTTTCTGATCCTGTAAATTGCATCTGTCCTTATTGGGTCCACCCGGTGCTTATTGGGGTCCACTTTATAAGGTGGGGCGACTGGCCCCTGCCACTTCCCTAAATTTGTTACAGATTTTGGCCGGACACAGTTAAATGCTTGCCGGATCAAACAACCTGACAATTGTTACACCTAAATGATCAAAATCATGAAAAAAAATGTTTATCGCATGCTGCTGCTTGCACTTCCGATGCTGGTGCTTTCCACCACACCCGTTTCCGCCCATTGTGACTCATATGACGGGCCGGTCATTAAGGATGCCCTGACCGCCCTGAAAACCGGCCAGGTAGACCCGGTACTGAAATGGGTGGATGAAACCCGGGAACAGGAGATCATTGAATTGTTTGAAAAGACCCTGCCCTTGAGAACCGGCGACCGGGAAATCTATGCCCTGGTTGAAAAGCATTTCCTGGAAACCCTGGTCAGGCTCCACCGCGAGTTTGAAGGGGCGCCGTTCACCGGACTGAAGCCGGCAGGGAACGTACCCCCGATTGTCCGCATGGCTGACAACTCTGTTGAGACCGGAAGTGCTGAAGACTTGAAAAGCCGCTTTCTGGGACATATTGAGAGGGTCCTGGATGAAAAGTACCAGCTCGTAAATGCGCTCCACGCGAAAAAAAATGAAAGCGTTGAACTTGGCAGAGCATACGTAAACGCCTATGTGGATTATGTGCATTTCCTGGAGGGAATCCATACGATCCTGGAACACGGGGCGGGACATGGACAGCATGATCACTGATCCCGTCTTAAAGGAGGACCCTTTCAGGTTTGGCTGAAAACACCCCCGGAAGGGCCAAGCAACCGAATAAATATTTTTAGACCCGGGTAACTTTTTTATGGATGCATCCGTCATAGGTACGATATTTGCATATAATGCAAAAAATCTGCATCCATGAACAGGAACTTCTTTACCACTGCCTTTCGCGTTCTGAAGAAAAACAAGACCAATACTTTTATCAATGTAGTCGGACTCGGACTGGGATTTTCCATCTCTTTCCTGCTGATGATATACGTGTATCACCAACTGAGCTACGATCGCTTCCACGAAAAATCCGACCGCATTTACCGCGTGACCGTCGAAGGGAGCATGGCCGACGGCAAGATCATCTCGGGCGCCATGACCAGCGGGGAGACCGCCGACCTGGTCCAGGCACAGGTACCCGAAGCCGAACATGTCACCCGGG
>SLSG01000257.1 GCA_007130545.1 Bacteroidales bacterium
AGCTGCAACCGCGAAGAGACCATGAAACTGGTGCGGCGGTTCCTGCACTGCGGGTAGTGACTGCGGTTTAAGGGCAGCCAATGATGCGCACCCGGTCCGCATGGGCCGGGCGTGCCGGGCCTCGTTGGGTGTGCCGGCCTCATTGCGCGCGGGCTGGGCCTCATCGCAACGCTGGCGTGCCGGGCCCCGCCGCAGCGCGGACTAGGCGTGTCGGGCGCCAGCGTACCATGCGGGCCATCCCGGCAGATTAAAGCATCCTCGCCTCACTGGATGTGCCCGGAAAATCCCCGGGATCCAAGACCGGAAGGGTAAAAGAGAAAATGCTTCCCTGGCCCTCTTCCGAGTGGAATGACACGCTGCCACCCAGATGCTCCACAATGCTTTTTACCATAGACAGCCCCAGGCCTGTCCCACTGGTCTTGGTGGTGAAATTCGGACTGAAAATGTGTTTTTTCAGGTCGTCGGGTATCCCGCATCCGTAATCTTTCACGTCGATGCGAAATTGGTCCCCGCTGCGGCTGCAAAGGATGTCGATCTGGGGGGTCTGGTTTTTGGGGTATGCCTGTATGGCATTGTTTATCAGGTTGTTGAACACCCGTATTAGCTGGTTCTTGTCCGCATTGACCCACAGCGGAGCCCCACCTTCAGGCAGGTCGGGATTTACGTCCAGCTTTTCCACGTCTTTGTACAGGTCCAGTATCTCCGGGATAAACTTCCGCAGGTCTATGTGGTTGTTGTTTCCGGAAGGCATTTTTGCAAAGTCGGAAAAAGCCCCGGCAATCACGCTAAGGTTATCAATTTGTTCCACCATTGTACGGGAAAACCTTTCCAGCCGCTCGTCCCAGTCCGGTGCCTTCTCTTTCCACGCTTTTTCAAGGTATTGGATGCTCAGTCGCATCGGGGTCAATGGATTCTTGATCTCATGGGCCACCTGCTTGGCCATTTCCCTCCATGCCGACTCTCGTTCACTCCGGGCCAACAGCTCAGCGCTTGCATCCAGTTCGTCGATCATGCGGTTGTATTCCTTCACCAGGCTGCCAATCTCGTCGCCCCGGGGCCATTCGATCTTTTGGTTGGCCTTGCCAAGCTGGAGCCGTGACAGGTTTTCGCGGATCAGGTGCAGGGGCTGGGTCACAAAGTTCGAGATGAACAGGGCAAGCAGGATGGCAAGCACCAGCAGGAGCAGGTATATGTTGATGAAAGCCACCAGGAAGTAAGACAATTCATTGCGGAGTTCCCCTTCTTTTGCAAAATACGGCAGGTTGATATACCCTATCAGCTCATGGTAATGATTGGTCAGTGGGATGTAGGCAGATAGGTATTCCAGCTTCCCTATCTGTTCGGTATGCACGTACTGGTTGCGGCGCTGGTCGCGCAGCCGGGCAAGGGCAAGGGGGTTCATGCGGGTGCTGATCAGTCCTTCCTCGAACAGTTTCGGGCGGCTGGAGGCCAGCAATCTGCCACCGGTGTCATAGAGGTTCACGTCGGTATAAAAGATGTTGAGCTGCCTGAGCAACATGTCTGACAGAAATGGCTCCAGAGACCGGTCAAGTTCATACACATTGGCCATGGCCAGGGAGAACTCCATTTCGCTTACCACACTGTGGGCCTTCTCATTCAGGAACGCCAGGTTCTTGTCCTGTGAAATATTGAGTATGAACCATGCCGAAGCCCCTCCAATGGCCAGAACCGATACCACCACAATGCTGATCATCGACACCTGTACCCTGCGCTTGAAATTCAGCCGCACAAGGTCGGATGCGGGCCGGTCGCTGGTCATCATCCAAAAGACGGCGATCAGCACAAAAAACAACACAAACAAATAGGAAAAAGGGGCGATGCGTTCCAGCAGGGTTTCCCTGGGCCGACTGATAACGATCTCGGTGTTGTCGTCCTTACGAAACACCAGGTGCCGGAAACCATCCAGTGTGAACGGGGTGAATTCTTCATGAAATTCGCCATATGCAGAAATGTCGGCACTGTAGTTATACGGTCCGAACTTATTGATCAATTGTCCGTCTTTATAGGTCGCATGTGAAAAGTTTACCAGGTCGCGGTTCAGGTCCACCCGGTCATCGATCAGCAGCTCTGGAAATCCAAGGTCGCGGGCAATAAATTTGGAGTCGAACTCAATGTAAACGTAATACGTGGTTTCCTCCTCCTCCAGGCGCATAGGAACCGGCACCTGGGTTATATAGCTGTTGCGGCCGGTATTGTTGTCCAGATAAATGAACCGCTCGCTGATCGTCGGTTTTCCGAAAGAATCGATATAGTCCCCGAAAAACCAGCTACATTCCACCTCGATGTTGGAAGGGATAATCAGAAGCGGGTCTCCCGGCCTGCAAACGGTGATTTGAAGATCGTATTTGGCCCAGAAATCATAAAAATAGTGGTGCTGAAGGTAGCGGTAAATGGCCATTGTATTTCCGGGATCCGTGCGTACCAGGTTGCGAAGCTGGTTGTCGTTGAACAGGGCCTGCTCCATTTCCAGGAAAAGGAATTCTGCCACAGGGTCCTGTTCGGATGAAAGCTGCAGGGCCAGGGTTTTGCGTTTTTCCAGGTCTTTCTCCCGGTTAAACTGGTAGAGCGCAAAGGTGCTGACCATGCTGAACAGGAAAAGGGAGACCACCAGGGCGGTAAAGTTGGCCTGGGGGGACTCGCTTTTGCGTTCCATTTCGAAAACCAGGATCGAAATAAAAAACAGCACCCAGTGAAGCGGTGCGGCACCCCAGGCTGCCCAATGCCAGAGCCCGAACACCAAAAAAGACACCAGGTAGATACCCCAGAACCGCCACTTATCCCCTATAAGCTTGAACGCCAGCCTGAAAAGAACAACGCTCAGGAAAAAGAAGGAAAAGAAAATACATCCGATGATCAGGAAACCAACCAGGCTGTAAATATCCAGGTTAAAAATAAAGTTCACGTCAAGGTTGAGACTGGAGTTAAACACCAGTCCGCTAATCAACGAAACCGCCAGGCTGCAAACCAGGTAAATAATCCCGAAAAGGCCTGCGCCAATCAGCCTTCTCCACAATTTTCCCTCCCCTGTCTGTATGGAGATCTGTTTCAGATTGGTGTAAAGAAAGAATGAAATGACACTAAAAAACAACACATGAAGAAAAAGATCCCCGAGGGAGGGCAGCACCGAGGAAGTGGCATACAGGGCCGGCGAAAAAAGCTTTCCCGCGTAGAATACCGAAGGGATATCCAGGGCGAATGAGATCAGCCGCAGGATACCCATCACCGAAGCGAAGCCCAGTATGGCCAGGGTCTTTTTGCCCGACAGGAACAGCCTGGTAAAGAAGCGAAAGTTGATAAAAATCAGGATGAGGAGTCCGGCTACAGCCATCAAAATGGATACTGCCTGAATGGGCGGTGAAATCTCGGTGAGCCCCGTTTCCCTTCTGAGAACCAATGAAAAGGCATACTCCCCGTCCCTGTCCACTACCGAAAAACCCTCCTCTGGTTTGCCCGACAGAAAAAAGAGGCCTTCCGGCATTTGAAGTCCGTCAACAAACCTGTTAATCAAAAACCGGTTTTCATACCTGAAACTGGTCTTCAGTGTCGTGAAAACGTAATGGGTCAGGTGGTCCTGCGTTGATTTACGGAAAAAATACCACCCATTTTGAAGGTGGAGCAAACCTTTCCCTTCCCGCGGAAGGTCCTCCTCCAGAATGGGGATGGCGTTGTTCGACCAAAACACAAGGGAGTCGCCCCTGCTAAGCATGAACACTTTTCCCGTTTCATGGAAGTATCCTTCCAGCTCATTCAAAAAAGCAGGGTCAGCGAAAACATTCTCTGGTTGTTGGGTATGGCTCTTTATAAAGTCTTCGAGGGCAAGAAGAAGGCGTTCATCCTTCTTCAGGAATGCTTCCTGAAAGTCGCTTACATGTCGATCCACCTTGATTTCCCTGTCGCGCAACAAATAGAATACACCTGAAAGGCTCAGGCATAACAAAGCGACAAAAAGCATTTTCAGGTAGTTCCTGTAACGCAACTGTTCCATTCGCTAATTTACGGAATTCGGGACAAAGACTGCAAATGTCAGGCCAATTTGCCTTTTTGAAAGACAAACATTTCGCTTGACCATGGCTTCTGCCGGGACATGGCGTACAGGTTGGATATCATTCCGATTGTCAAGGCCCTGGCCTGCCGCAGTCCGACAGGCAATTTCCCCATCTGTTTCTCTGAAAGCAGGGACACATACAAGCTGTCAAAGGGCAGCCCTTTTCGGGAAAGCAGCCGGAACCCACGCGTCCCCAATGCGTTTTGCAGGGTTTTGCGGTTGAAATGATAGAGGTGGCGGGGAAGGTCGTATGCCGCCCAGCCCTCTCCGTAGAAACCGGCATCAAAGGCGGAGTGAACAGGCACTGCAATAATAAGGAAACCGCCTGGCACAAGTAAACGCCGGTACAATTCCAGGTTGCTTCCAAGTTCATGGATATGTTCCAGCACATGCCACAAGGTAATCCCGTCAAGACACTGGTCGGGCAGGTCCTTCAGGCTGTCATCCTTCCCTGACACATTGAGGTTTTTGTTCTGGGCGATCTTTCTTGCCGATTCCTGGGGTTCGTATCCGCGGACCTTGTATCCTTTGCTTTGAAGGACTTCCAAAAAGGCCCCGGTTCCACACCCAATATCCATCACCTCTCCTCCCGGCTTTATGTACCGCCTTAACAACCGAATCTTTTTCTGAATCATCAGGCGCCGGACCAATTGGTATGCCCATTCCAGGGGGGACCGCGCCTCCCCGGCATGCGAGATATAGGCTTCGCTTAAATAGTAGTCCCTGATTTTCAAGGGTTTAGGCCTTGGGTTGGTGTATTGCAAGTCACAAGACGGGCATTGTTCCACGTGAAACACTTCTTCAGACACAAGGTAGTCTTGTGCTGACAATACGATTTTTCTCTCCCCTTCCGACCCGCAGAGGGGACATGCATTTAACAACTCCTGTTCGAATAGCAGTCCAGGCTTCTCCTTATTTGCAGTTCTTGCTATCCCTTTGTTTTGTTTCACGTGAAACTTTTTCGGTTTATGTTGGTATTGGTTATTGGTTGTTGGGTGTTGGCTGTTGGACATTGGCTGTTGGACATTGGGTGTTGCTGGGCACAAACCATATCTTACCGTCCCAGTTGTACAAGCAAAATAGAAATATCTGCCGGGGTTATCCCGCTGATCCTTGCGGCTTGTCCGATGCTACGCGGTTTTACTTCCAGCAGTTTTTCGCGGGCTTCATGACTCAGCGCCTTCAGGCCCATGTAATCAAGGTCCTCTTTTAGTGTAATGTCTTCCAGCCGGGAAATCTTTTCGGCATTTTCTTTTTCCTTCTCCAAATAGCCGGCATATTTAACCAGTATCTCGGCCGACTCTTTGGATTCTTCAAAGACAGGTTCTCCTGAAAAATGATTGACTTCCTGTTTCAAGGAGGTCAAATGGGCTATCATTCCCTCAAGGCTGACCTGTGGTCTTAGCAGTAAGTTTCCCATACGGGTATTTCGTTCAATGGGAGCGGTATCTACAGATACCAGGTACTCATTGATCTCATCAGGACGGGCATTGGTTTTTTCAATAAATCCAATTATTTCCTGAATGATTTTTTCCTTTAGTTCGAGGCGGTCCATTCGTTCCCTGCCGACCAGTCCCAGGGCAAACCCATGCGGGCTAAGGCGGCTGTCTGCATTGTCCTGCCTGAGAAGTATGCGGAATTCAGCCCGGCTGGTAAACATCCGGTATGGTTCATTGGTGCCTTTTGTTACCAGGTCATCAATTAAAACGCCGATATAGGCCTCGTGTCTTTTTAATACAAAAGGCTCTTTTTCGTTCAGTTTCAGGTGGGCATTGATTCCGGCCATCAGGCCCTGCCCGGCGGCTTCCTCATAACCTGTGGTGCCGTTGACCTGTCCGGCAAGAAAAAGGTTTTCCACCAATTTTGACTCAAGGGAGAAGTGCAGTTGCTGGGGGGGGAAAAAATCATATTCAATGGCGTAGCCTGGCTTGATAATCCGCGCATTCTTAAAGCCAGGCACTTCCTTTAGGGCGCGGAACTGAACGTCTTCCGCCAGGCTGGACGAAAATCCATTTACATAGTATTCTATGCTATTCCAGCCCTCAGGCTCTATAAACAACTGATGCCGCTCCCTCGTGGCAAACCTGTCAATTTTGTCCTCAATTGACGGACAATAACGCGGTCCGCTTCCCTGTATCCTGCCTGTAAACATCGGGCTATCTTCAAATCCCTCACGCAGAATATCATGGGTTCTTTCATTGGTGTAAGTCAGATAGCAGCTAAGTTGTCGTTTAAGCCGGGGCGTTTCCAGAAAGGAAAACCTTCCGGGATGCTCATCCCCTTTCTGTTCAGTCATTACAGAAAAATCAATGGAGCGCCCATCGACCCGGACCGGCGTGCCGGTCTTCAGCCGTGCGCTCTTCATCCCAAATTCCTTCAAATTGCCCGTCAGTCCCTGAGAACTGGCTTCTCCAAGTCTGCCCCCGGAAAAAGATTTGGGGCCGATATGTATCTGTCCATTTAAAAAGGTCCCACTGGTGATGATGACTGTTTTACACTGAATATCAATGCCATAGCCTGTCCTGACCCCGCAAATCCGCCCTTTTTCCACAAGCACCTCTTTCACGGTGTCCTGCCAAAAATGCAGGTTGGGAATGGATTCCAGTATTGCGCGCCATTTCAGGGAAAACAGGTTGCGGTCGCTTTGTGCACGCGGACTCCACATGGCCGGACCTTTACTGCGGTTAAGCATTCTGAACTGCACCATCGTATGGTCGGTCACAATGCCTGAAAACCCACCCAGCGCATCAATCTCCCGCACGATCTGGCCCTTGGCGATGCCGCCCATTGCCGGGTTGCAGGACATCTGGGCAATGGCGCCCATGTTCATGGTAACCAGCAGTACCTCAGAGCCTAGCCGGGCAGCAGCAGCCGCTGCTTCACAGCCAGCATGTCCACCTCCGACCACGACGACATCGTAGTTACCTAACATATTCAAATACTTATGTTTTAGAATAACAAAGATAGGTAATAATTCTCGGTCTCCCGCATCAGGGCCTGGGCCTGGTCTTCCTTGTCGTCATAGCCCAACAAGTGCAAAACACCGTGAACCAGCACCCGGTGGATCTCTGCCTCGACTGAGACATTGTGGGTGGCCGCGTTTCCTATGACTGTTGGTACGCTGATAA
>SLSG01000212.1 GCA_007130545.1 Bacteroidales bacterium
ATCCGATAGGGTTTGCAAAAGAGCTGGGCAACCTCCGTAAGATCGCAGAGCGCACCTTCCATATATCGGTCAGGTACCAGGCGGTGAACAAGGAAAAGGACTGCGACATCTATATTGAACCTGCCGGACTTGACCAGTTCAGTCTCCTGTCTGTAGCCAAGGCCGACAAGATTTTTGAGCTGGGGTATACGGAGGCTGTGAAAGTATTGAAGGAGGCTGGCCTGGCCTGAACAGCCGCCAAACTTTCCCGGAAGGTTTTTTTATCTTTGCATACCAGGACCGGATTTCCCGGGCTAAAAACAAGCTTTTAATCCACTCACCATGCCTATTAAAAAAGCAGCCGAGGACCTGACTGTCTACAACTCCCTGACCCGGAAAAAGGAAAGTTTCCAGCCGTTAAACCCCCCGTTCACCGGGATGTACGTCTGTGGTCCGACGGTCTACGGCGACGCCCACCTGGGCCATGCCCGGGCCGCGATCACCTTTGACCTGGTCTACCGCTACCTGCAACACCTTGGATACAAGGTTCGTTACGTGCGCAACATTACCGATGTGGGGCACCTGGAGAACGATGCCAGCGAGGGAGAGGACAAAATCCTGAAAAAGGCCCGCCTGGAGCAGCTGGAGCCCATGGAAGTGGTGCAGCATTATACCAACCGCTACCATGATGACATGGACAGGCTGAACGTCCTCAGGCCGAACATTGAACCACAGGCCTCGGGGCACATCATCGAGCAGATCGAAATGGTGAAGGACATCCTCCATTCCGGCTTTGCCTATGAGGTGAATGGCTCGGTATACTTTGACGTGGTAAAATACCATGAACAACATGGCTATGGAAGACTGAGCGGCCGGCAGATCGAAGACATGATGGCCAGCAGCCGGGAGCTGGAGGGACAGGAAGAAAAACGCAATGCCGTGGATTTCGCGCTGTGGAAAAAAGCCAGCCCGGAACACATCATGCGCTGGCCATCACCCTGGAGCACAGGCTTTCCGGGATGGCACCTGGAGTGCTCAGCCATGAGCACCAAATACCTGGGAGAAGTGTTCGACATACACGGCGGCGGGATGGACCTGCTGTTCCCGCATCACGAATGCGAAATCGCCCAGTCTAAGGCCGCCAACGGCAAGGATGCCGTCCGCTACTGGCTGCACAACAACATGATCACCATCAACGGGAAAAAAATGGGACGCTCCCTGGGCAATTTCATCAACCTGCATGAGGTCTTCAGCGGGGATCATCCTGCCCTGGAACAGGCATACCATCCGATGACCATCCGCTTCTTTATCCTCCAGGCCCATTATCGCAGCACGCTTGATTTTGGCAATGAGGCCCTGCAAGCGGCAGAAAAAGGCCTGAAAAGGCTGTTGCAGGCCCGGGAAACCCTGCAGGCCCTGCAGCCCGCAGAAAAATCGACGGTGGATATCTCGTCCATTTCGGCCAAATGCTACGAGGCCATGAACGACGACTTCAACAGCCCGGTGGCCATCGCCCAGCTCTTTGAGGCCGTGCGCATCATCAATTCCGCATCCGACAAAAAAGATCACCTGAATGCATCTGACCTGGAAAGCCTTAAAAGCACGTTCCGGGTGTTCCTGGACGACATATGCGGCTTGTCAGAGCAGGAAGGAGGGAGTCAAAAGTACGGAAGGGTTGTTGACGGACTGATGGGAATGATCCTGGATATGCGCCAGCAGGCGAGGTTGAAGAAAGACTGGGACACTTCCGACCAGATCCGGGAAACGCTGGATGGCCTGAAGATCCGGGTCAGGGATGGAAAGGACGGGGCCAGCTGGGAACTCAACGATTAAACCGATATCGCTTATGGACACCGCAGGAGCAAAACATGCCAATCACCCCTGGGAACTGCATGTTTCCCGGAAAGCACGTGAAAAGTACCGGCTTGGCGACACTTTGTACAGCAACGACGGCAAGCTGGTCTTTGGCAATTTTTACGCCGTCAGGCTCCTGGCCCATAAAATGAACAAGGACCGCGGACCGGAAACCCAGGTCCTCCCTGGTGAACTGAACGCCGCAGGCATACTCGATGAGGCCTGCCATTTTATCCTCAGGGCCTACGAGAAGGAGAACGGCCCGGAAGTGCTTGACCGGGGCCTGGAATGGCTGCAAGAGCAACTGGGCAAAGAACACCTCGAAAAGACCCTGCTGGACTTCACCTCGGCTTTCCCGCCGTTGAATGTCTTCCAGGGGAAAACCAGTGCAGCGGATTATCTGCAGGGCGGAACCCCTGGGCGCAGCCACGCCTCCCTCGTGCTGGAAGAGACGCTGATGCTGGGCCTTTCCAATGAGAATCCGGCAAACAAAAAGCTGAAAGAGCTTTTTGACACGGACAGTTTGTCAGACAAGGCTTCTTTCGAAAAGCTCATTGCCTCCCTGGAGGTCTGGTTCCAGGGGCAGCCGGGAATCGGACCGGATAAGGTGGATGTGGTCACATTTTTGAAAAGGCCTTTCCTGATGATGCCGGGTGATATCCATGCCCAACTGGACTATATCCTGCAGCATTGGAAACCCTGGTTGCCTGAATCCATGGTCAAGTGGATCCTCAAAGGCAAGGACCTGATCAGGGAGGATATCCGTATGGAGGGGGGAGGCGGACATGCCGCCCCGGCCCTGGTGCCGCAATACAAGGGACAGCCGGCAGGCGGCGGACCCACCCTGGGCAGATCCGGCTACCAGCTTTCTGAAGATGCCATCCGCTCCTATGAGGAGTATGAACACTTCACTCCAGACACCCACTGGATGCCCAAGGTGGTGCTGATGGCCAAAAACGCCTATGTGTGGCTGGACCAGCTATCCAAAAAGTACGAAAGGAGGATCTCCACGCTGGACCAGGTGCCTGACCAGGAACTGGACACCCTGGCGGCAGGGGGTTTCAACGGGCTTTGGCTGATCGGCATCTGGGAAAGGAGCAATGCCTCCCGGCGCATCAAGCACCTGACGGGCAATCCCGATGCCGTGTCGTCGGCCTACTCCCTCTACGACTACGAGATCGCCGCCGACCTGGGCGGGGAGCATGCTTACGAGGACCTGAACCACCGGGCCAGGGAGCGCGGCCTGAGGCTGGCAAGCGACATGGTGCCAAACCATACCGGACTGTATTCAAAATGGATGGTGGACCGTCCGGATTTCTTCATCCAATCCCGCCACTCGCCTTTCCCGGCTTACCGGTTTACCGGGGAGAACCTCAGCGACCATCCCGACATTGAGATCCGGATAGAGGACGGTTATTACTCCCGGTCGGATGCAGCCGTGGTGTTCCAGCGGCACGACAAGCGGTTCGATGACATACGCTATATCTACCACGGCAACGACGGCACCAATATGCCCTGGAACGATACGGCCCAGCTCGATATGCTGAAGCATGAAGTACGGCAGGCGGTAATCGGAAAAATTATGGATGTGGCCCGCCGTTTTTCCATTATCCGCTTCGATGCGGCCATGACCCTGGCAAAAAAACATTTTTCCCGCCTGTGGTATCCCAGGCCCGGATCCGGTGGAGACATCCCCTCCAGGGCCGACCACGCCATGAGTCAAAAAGAATTTGACGAGATGTTCCCGGTGGAGTTCTGGAGGGAGGTGGTCGACCGGATGAATGATGAAATGCCCGACACATTGCTGCTGGCAGAGGCTTTCTGGCTCATGGAGGGCTACTTTGTACGGACCCTGGGCATGCACCGGGTATACAACTCGGCCTTCATGCATATGATGAAGAACGAGGAAAATGCCAAATACCGGGAGCTGATCTCCAACACGCTTGAGTTTGAACCCGAGATCCTGAAACGCTATGTGAATTTCATGAGCAACCCGGATGAGGAGACCGCCATACGGCAATTCGGCAATGGAGACAGGTATTTCGGGGTGTGCATCATGATGGCGACCCTGCCCGGATTGCCCATGTTCGCGCATGGACAGGTCGAAGGATATACAGAGAAATACGGCATGGAATACCAGCGGGCCTACTACAATGAAGCGCCTGACCAGGCCCTGGTCGACCGGCACCAGCGGGAGGTGTTCCCATTGTTGAAAAAGAGGTACCTTTTCAGTGAGGTGGACCAGTTTTACCAGTTTGACTTCGTTGACCCGTCGGGGAAGGTGAACGAAAACGTATTCGCTTTCAGCAACCGGTCAGGCAACGAAGCCGCACTTGTCCTGTTCAATAACAAGTACGAAGGGGCTGTGGGGAGGCTGAAGGCATCCACACCCAGGCTGGTCAGCCGGGGCGGTCAAAAGCAAACGGCGGTGGTAAGCCTGGGGGAAGCACTTGGGCTGGAGAACAATGACCAGGCCTACTACGTATTCAGGGAACAGATCAGCAGCCTGGAATACATCCGGAAAGGAAGTGACCTTCACCGGGAAGGTTTTTCCTGGCAGCTTCAGGGGTTTGAGTACCGGGTTTTCCTGGGATTTGAAAAACCGGAACAGGAAGGCAGTGTACTGGAGCACCTGCATCACAAACTCGGGGGACATGGCACGGACAGTATCGTGCGGGAGCTGGACCACCTCCGGCTCCAAGCCACCTATGATGCATTTGCGAAGCTATTTGAGAATCTGTCGCTGGACGACGATGAGGTGCCTGCATTGATGGAGCGTCACCGGGCTTTTGCTGCGCAGGCTTTCAGTGACCTGGAGATGCCCGGGGATGCCGGGCAGGCGGCCGAAGCCTTTGGCGCCATGGTCGGGGCTGCCCGCAAGGGCATGCTGCATTGCAGGGACCGGATGCAGTCCGGCATGGAACGGATGAAGCCCGGCAGGGAGACCCCCGGACCGGAACCCGGCTTAGGGACGTCGGGCATAGAGGCCCCGGGACCGGAACCCTGCATACGAATGGAAGGCAGCCGGGAGAACCTTTCCATACTTATGGCCTCCTACGCGCTGGCTGCAATCAAAGACCATGGTGAAGGCGCAATGCAGCAGGCGGAAACGGACAGCGCCTCCAGAATGCAATGGCCGTTAAGAATGCAATGGCCGTTGCAGCAAATTTTTCAGGCATCCGGAAAGGGCGTGGACGGGATCCGGCGGAACATCCTGCTGGTCAGAATCCTCTCAGAATATGGTCCGGCCCTTTTCACCCGTCCGGAGCTGCAGCCCACGGAAGACCCCGCAACATCCGTAACAGCAAATCCACTCACAGAAAGCCTGCTCTCCGATCCTGTGGTGCAGGATTTTCTTGGGGTCAACCAGTACAACAATGTCTGGTATTACAGCAAGGAACATTTTGAGGAATTGATGCAGTGGTTTTTTACCCTTGGCTATTTCGAATGCTTTTCAGAGCAAAACGGCCGGCCGGACTTAAGCACAAACAATATTGATCATGCCATAGAGCGCTACAAAGAGCGCTTCGATCGGCTAAATGCGCTTTCAGAAAAGTCTGGTTACGCGCTGGAAAAATTAAGGGACGGCTTTCTGAATGTCCTATAAATAGTATGCGATGGAAAAACTCCCTGATCCGGGCGTAAAGGAATTGTTCCGGGATTCGATCCTGGCCGGCGACCGCATGGCAAGCTCCCGCATGGTAAGGGAACTGCTTGAAAAAGATATCCCGGTGCAAACCATTTACGAGGAGCTCATAAAAAATGCGTTGTACCAGGTCGGTGAACTGTGGGAAAACAACCGGATCACAGTGGCTGAGGAGCATCTGGCCACTTCGGTTTCGGAAGCCGTCATGAATGAGTTGTTCCCCTTCCTGGTGACCAGATCCAGAACAAAGAAAAAGGTGATGCTGGCCTGTGTGGAGAATGAGCTTCACCAGGTAGGCGTGAAGATGGTGGCGGATGTTTTCGAGATGAAGGGATGGGACAGCTTTTTCCTGGGGTCCAATGTGCCGGTCCATGACCTGATCACCTATGCCGGGAAAGTGCACCCCGCCCTTTTTGCCTTGTCTGCCAGTATTTACTTCCATATCCCTGACCTGAAAAGAATGCTCCATGAAGTCCGGCAAAGCTTTCCGGAAATTCCGGTACTCGTGGGCGGACAGGCTTTCCGGCATGGCGGGCAGGAAGTGGTCACCGGCGATCCGATGGTGACACTGATCCCCGACCTGTACGCCCTGGAAAAACACATTGACCAAATGACAAGCAGGAAACAGAATGACCCCATCTGATCCCATATTAAATAAATGGTCTGCGGAACTGGACCAGGCCACGATGAAAAGCAATGCGCTGGTGGTGGCCCTGTTCTCGGTCCCGCAACGCCGCCTGCTGTTCGGGAATCTGGCTGCCAAGCATTTGCTGAAAGGAGAGGCCGGCAGCCTCGTGAACCCATCATTTGACCACCTGTGCGGGCAAGGGGCGGAGAACCCGGTATACGAGGGACTTCTGACCATCGGGGACAGCATCAGCGTGAACACCACGATCGAGGCCAGGGTCTGCATCAGGGCAGGGGAAATGCTGATCACCGGGGAGGTCAACCTGCAGAAGATCATTGACCAGAACACCCGCATGGCCCGGCTTAACCAGGAGATTAACAACCTGCAGCGGATGCTGGTCAAGGAAAAGATCATGGTGGAGAACACGATGGAGGACCTGCAGCAGGCCAATGCCCAACTGGAGATCCTGAACCAGGAGAAGAACCGGTTTCTGAGCATTGCGGCACATGACCTCAGAAACCCCATATCCACGGCCATCTCGTATATTGATATTCTGCTCAACAATTCGGAAGTGTTTCCGGCGGACAGGAAACAGAAATTCCTGAAGGTCATTGAAGAGCGCCTGCAGTTTTCTTTAAAGCTTATGGCCGAACTGCTGGACGTTTCCCGGATTGAATCCGGCTCCCTGCAATTAAAGGCCGAAATGAACAATTACCGGCAGCTGCTCGAACAAACCATCGAATTCAACCAGTTGGTCGGCAAGTGGAAAGATATAAGAGTCGGACTGGATTGCGGGGAGAAGGAGCTGGTCTTTTCTTTTGACCGCAACAAAATGGAGCAGGTTCTGAACAACCTGATCAGTAACGCCATCAAATATTCCAAACCTGGCACTTCCGTATCTGTAAGCGTGAAACGGGTCCACGGCATGGTGGAAACAGCCGTCAGCGACCAGGGTATTGGCATCCCGGAAAATGAATTGGGCCAGATATTTGAGCCCTTTAAAAAGTCCAGCTCCAGGCCAACGGCCGGGGAGAGCAGTAC
>SLSG01000155.1 GCA_007130545.1 Bacteroidales bacterium
ACTGGATGCTGATTTGTGCCGGCAAGCCCGGGCATTACAATATGATGACCGCGAGCTGGGGGTGTGCCGGTGTTTTATGGAAAAAACCCGTGGCAGTGGTTTTTGTCAGGCCCCAACGCCATACCTTCCTGTTTATTGAGGAAAACCCCAGGTTTACCTTGAATTTTTTCGGGGAAGAACACCGGGAAACCCTGAACCTTTGCGGCACCAGGTCCGGAAGGGATATTGACAAGATGAACATCCCGGGCTTAAATGCCGTGGAAACCCCCTCAGAAGGTCTTGTGTTCGGGCAGGCCAGCCTGGCGTTGGAATGCAGGAAAATTTACTACGACGACATCAAGCCGGAGTTCTTTTTGTCGTTCGATCAGGAGAAGATATACCCACAAAAGGATTACCACCGTTTTTTTATCGGTGAGATTACCAAGGTCTGGAAAAGGAAATAACATAGGTTTCAAGATTCAACGACAGTGAGTGTGCTAAAGTGGATCAGGGAAAAGCTGCGCAGCTATTTCTTCCGGGTGGAGGTGAACAAGCGCAGGCGGGTCAAGACGGTAATGGGATTGGATGAATCCCGTATGGTCGGAATCATTTTCGATGCCAGTGAATCGGCCGACTACAGCCAGGTTGTTTCCCTGGTATCCAGGCTGCGTGAAAGCGGAAAAAAGGTCAGAGGGATGGGATTTGTCCGACAAAAACAAAAACCGGCATTTATATTTGACCAGATCCATTTCTCTTTTTGCCAGGCCAGGGATTTTTCCTGGAACCTGAAGCTCAAATCCCCGGCATTGGTGGAGTTTACCGAGACGGAAATGGATTTGTTGCTGGATCTTTCACCATCCGGCTTGTTTTTTCCAAAATACCTGGCAGCCATTACCAATGCCAGGTACAAGGTGGGAAACTATCATCCCGACCAGGTGGAGATTTACGATATGATGATACAGGAAAAGGAACCATTCGACCTGAAGGAATTCATCGACCATTGTTTGCAGTATTTGAAAATCATAAAAAAACCCGTAACTCATGCATGAAAAACTTCGGGGAACCGGGACCGCCATTGTCACCCCATTTCATAGAGAAGGCAATATTGACTTTAAGTCATTTGAGGGACTGATTGAATACCAGATCAGCAATAAGATTGATTACCTCGTATTCATGGGCACCACAGGAGAGGCCGTCACACTCAACAAGGATGAGCGCTGCGCCGTGATCAACCTGGCCGTGGAGATTGTGGACAACAGGGTGCCTGTGGTGGTGGGGATAGGGGGCAACAACACCCAGGAGATCGAGAATACCATCCGGGAGACCTCCTTTGACGGGATCGATGCCGTTTTGTCCGTCAGCCCCTATTACAACAAGCCCCAGCAAAAAGGAATCTTTTATCATTATAAAGCCATTGCCTCGCTTTGTCCCGTACCGGTCATCATTTACAATGTCCCGGGGCGGACCGGCTCCAATATTGCTTCCGAGACCACCCTCCGGATCGCTCACGAACTCAGCAACGTCATCGGCATCAAGGAAGCCTCTCACGACCTGGCGCAGTGTGCCCGAATCATCAAGGAGAGACCGGAAGGCTTCCTGGTAATCTCCGGAAATGATGATATCGCCCTTCCGTTTATGGCGCTGGGCGGTGATGGCGTGATCTCGGTAATCGCCAATGCCTTTCCTCGGGAATTTTCACAAATGGTGCGTTACTGCCTGGGGGATGAGTTTGAAAAAGCACGGGATATCCACAACCAGTTGCTTGACATCATCGAAGCCATTTACGCCGATGGAAGCCCGTCCGGTGTGAAGGCGGTGCTGGCCATGAAGGGTCTCTGCCAGAATGCATTGCGGCTGCCTCTGGTCAAGATAAACAAAGCCCTCAGCAACCAGATCTCAACCCTTCTGGCGGAAATGAAGCCCGGAAAATATTCCTCCCGCATCTGATTGCGCGGTGTTGCGAGACCTTATTGCCATGCTAGCGAAACAAAGCCTGATCTTACTGTTCCTTCTACCCCTGGCGCCGCTCTATGGCAGTGCACCGGACAGCCTGGTGCAGCAGAGGCTTCTGGAAAGGGGGGAGGTGTATTTTTCCTTTGAAAGGCCTGACACAGAAACCCTTGCACATATCCTATCCGGTGTTTCACTGGATAAACTGGATGGGGACTCTGTCCATGTATATGCGAACCGCCGGGGCTATGACAGTTTCCTTGAAAGCGGATTGCCATTCCGGTTGCTGGATCCGCCCGGTAAGGTGGATTTTGACCTGCGAATGAAAGGTCCGGAAGTGCTCAAGTCAGGAGAGCTGCCGCAGGAGTGGGACTTCTATCCGACTTATGAGGCCTACCTGCAGATCATGGAGGATTTTGAAAAGGCGTACCCGGATCTGTGCCAGTTGGTTAGCATCGGGAAGTCTGTAATGGGCAGGGAATTGCTGTTTGCACGCATTTCCGCCCCGGAAAACGATGGCAGGCTGGTGCCCCGTTTAATGTATACCTCCACCATGCATGGGGATGAAACGGCAGGCTTTGTTCTTTCCCTTCGTTTGATCCATCACCTGCTTGAACAGTATGGCAAGGATGAAAGCATTACCAGGCTGCTTGAGGAAACCGAAATCTGGATCTGCCCCAATGAGAACCCGGATGGCACTTACCGGAATGACAACTCTACGGTTTACGGGGCCACCCGCGGCAATATAAATGGAGTGGATCTGAACCGCAACTATCCCAATCCGGTGCTGGATCCCGTTGATGAGATGCAGGAAGAAACTTTCGTGATGATCCAGTTCGTGGATACCATGGACTTTGTCATGTCGGCCAATATGCACGGAGGCATCGAACTGGTGAACTACCCGTTTGACAGCTGGATTTCTTCGCAGAACAGGCATGCCGACCACCACTGGTGGGAGTTTGTGCTGCAGGAATATGTCGATACGGTGCACTATTATTCCCCGCCTGGCTATATGACCGGACGGGGAACGGGAATGACCCACGGGGGTGATTGGTATGTGGTTTATGGAAGCCGCCAGGATTATCTGAACTACTATCTCAGCTGCCGGGAATTCACGCTGGAGTTGAGCAACCAGAAGATCCCCAACCCATCCCAGCTTCCCGTGCTCTGGGAAAACAATTACCGTTCCCTGATCAACTACATATGGCAGTCTACCTATGGCCTGTCGGGTTTGGTCAGTGATGCCGTCAGCGATGAGCCCCTGGCGGCTCTGCTGCAGCTCCCGGACCATGACAAGGACAATTCAGAAGTGCAGACCAGGCCGTTAAGTGGCTTTTTTCAGCGGCCACTTCTGGAAGGGAAGTACGACTTGCAGGTAAGCGCAGCAGGATACCCCGATATGCTTTACGCCGATTTGCAGGTGTGGAACCATGAGACATTATGGCTGGACATCCACATGGGGAGGCTTACCTTTGACCCGTTGGTCCTGCACTTTGAACCGGTCCAGGTGAACGGCAGTTCACAGCTTGCCCTGATCGTTCGCAATCCCGGCAATGAAGGCATCCAGGTCAATCTGGACGGGATTGGTGGCGATGCCGGCTTTTCCATTGGATTCCCGGCAAAATCGTTAAACTTTTTTCTTACACCCGGTGAATCCCGGTCGGTGCCAATCTTGTTCACCCCCACGAGTATGGGGGATTACGAGGCTGTGTTGCAGATCGGCTCAGATCCCGGTGACGGATCGAAAATACTGATTCCCCTGCTGGGCTCGGGCATCCAGCCAACTGCGCAAGGCCAGGAACCCCGGCTTTTGGGCAGGCCCCTGTTTTTTCCGAATCCCTTCCATGACCAGGCCATGCTGCGCATTGACCTTCCATCTCCCGGGAAGGTCCGGGCCGAACTTTTTGATTTGCAGGGACGGCTGGTACAAACCTCTTTTGTCGGACAACTGGATGCAGGAAGTCACGAGGTGGCAATTTTTTCAGGAAGTGAAGGACTGGTTCCCGGACTATACATTTTACGGATTACCACCCCCCGGGCAGCTTACTATTTAAATGTGGTGAGGATCGGTACAGACTGATTTGATCCCTGGCCAGCGTAATTTGATCCCCACCAGCCCAATTTGATCCCCATCTCTAAAAAAATCATAAAATTCAGGCTTTTTATCCGATGCGCGTTAAACGTTGCGTTTAGGGAGCTATCTAAGGTTTATACCCAACGGAAATTTTAAATTCTCTAATTCCATCCTTAATGAATCGTCTTTTCTTTTTCATAGGTTTAATGACTATTTCCATCTCCCTGCCTGCGCAGTCTGGCGGGCAAAGGCCCGGTGGTCAAACCGGGCAGCGGCAGTCAGGGGAACAGGCAGAGGTCCTGGTCTCAGGATACGTAAAGGACAGCTCTGACAATACCTCCCTGCCAGGGGCCCATGTTTCACTGATGCATTTTCGGGACTCCACCAGGGTGTATCGTGCCACCACCGGCCCTGATGGAAAATTCTCAATAAGGGTCGTACGGGGCAGGTATTATATTGGGGCGAGCTATGTGGGTTACCAGGCATTGGTACTCGCCGAACCCATTGCCGCCAACCAGGCAGAGAACATAGTGGAGGATCTGAAACTGGTTCCCGGTTCTTTGCTGGACGAGGTGCAGATCACCGGTGAACGTCCCAGCGTTTTGGTCCGCGGCGACACATTGGACTTTGATGCACGGGCCTTCCGCCTGAACCCCGACGCCAGTGCAGAGGACCTGATCCGGCGTATGGCCGGGATTACCGTCCAGGATGGGGCAGTCACCGCACAGGGCGAAGAGGTTCGCCGGGTATTCGTAGACGGTAGGGAATTCTTTGGTGACGACCCCTCCATCGCCCTGCGTAACCTGCCAGCAGAAGTCATCGAGCGTATCGAGGTATACGATCGAATGAGCGATCAGTCGGAGTTGACGGGATTTGACGACGGGGAAAGAAGCAAAACCATCAACATCGTAACCCGGCTGGATACCCGGAGCGGGCAGTTTGGACGGATTTATTCAGGATATGGAGCGGATGAGCGCTACCAGGCCGGACTGGTTACGAACATCTTCCACAACGATGCACGGATCTCCATCCTGGGAATGACCAATAACATCAACGAGCAGAATTTCACCCGGGAGGACTTCCAAAGCTTCTTCGGAGGCGGTGGACGCGGCGGTGGCGGCGGAGGCGGTCGTGGCGGTGGAGGAGGAATGCCGATGGGAGGCATGCCCATGGGGGATTTCCGGGGGGGCAACCGCCCCGGGTTCAATACTACGCATGCACTCGGACTCAACCTCAGCAATTCCTGGAACGACAAACTGAATGTTTCCGGAAGCTATTTTATGAACATCTCTGACAACATCACCAACCAGTTCACCGACCGGCAATACTTCCTGGATGACATCAGCTCCCAGCTTTACCGGGAGAACTCAGAAGAAAGCAGCCGTAGCAACAACCACCGGTTTTCGATGCGGATGAACTACGACATAGACGAACGGAATTCCATTCGTTTCACGCCAAGGGGCTCCATACAGAACAATAATTCTGACAGCTATTTCAACGCCTTCAATGCATTGGGCGACAATATCCTGGTGAGCCAGTCAGAAACCGGATATGACTCCGACCTTACGGGCTATAATTACTCAGGTTCACTGCTTTACAGGCGGCAGTTTGAAAAGCGGGGCAGGACGGCTTCGATCAACATGAGCTCCAATGCCAACAACAACCAAAACCTGTATTTCCTGGATGCCCTCAACGAATATTTCAGCGAAGGGGAGACCGATCCGGCCAATGAGAATGTGGTCAGTGACTATTTGAACCAACGATCCGACTCTGAAACCATTAACAACACCATCTCTTCCAATATCAGCTATACCGAGCCTTTTGGGGAGAGGGGCCTGGTGCAGGTCAGCTACAATATATCGAGGGCCCGCAGGGAGACCGACCGGATGACCCATAGCTGGGACGATGAACTGGATGTGTATGGACTTTTCGAACCAGACCTCTCCAACCGACTGCATAGCAATTACCTGACCCAAAGGGGCCAGATTGGATACAGCTACCGCCGGGACCGCCTGAATATGACCTTTGAACTGGGATACCAACACGCAGCGTTAAATGCCGACCAGGAATTTCCTTATGCGACGACCATCAACCGTAGTTTTCAGAACGTTTTGCCCGGTTTCCGGCTGAATTACAACATTGCCCGGGGGAAGTCCCTGCGCTTTAATTACCGGACCAGCACAAGTGCCCCTTCGGTTAATCAATTGCAGGATGTGGTAGACAACTCCAATCCGATGTTGCTTTCATCCGGGAATCCGAACCTAAACCACAGCTATTCCCACTTTTTCATGGGAAGATACAATACCACGAATACCGGGAAACTGACCACTTTCTTTGCCTTTCTGATGGGGAACTTCTCAAGCGGCTACATAGGCAATTCCACCATCGTGGCCTTGAGTGATACCATTTTGCCAGGCGGACCCGAACTCAGGAAGGGCACCCAATATTCCTTGCCGGTGAACATGGATGGCTTTGCCAACCTTCGCTCCAATATGACCTATGGCTTTCCGCTGAGGTTTATCAAGAGCAACATTAGCCTGAGCTCAAGGCTTTCCTATATGCGGACTCCCAGCATGATCAACGGGCAGACCAATTTTGCGAACAGCTACACCATGGGAGGTGGGGTCGACCTGAGCAGCAATGTGAGCCGGAACGTGGACTTCACCCTGTCTTACAATGCCAACTACAACATCGTCGAAAATACAATGCGACCACAACTCGACAATACCTATTACCTGCAGACCACCGGGGCGCGATTCAGCTTTATCTTTCTGGAAAACTGGGTGTGGCGCTCGGATATCAGCTACCTGATGTACCGCGGACTCGGAGAGGATTTCAACCAGGATTATGCCTTGTGGAACATGAACGTGGGACGGAAATTCCTGAGAAACAATCTTGGGGAGTTGACGCTGAGTGTGTTTGACTTACTGAAGCAGAATGACAGCATCATCCGAAACGTCTCGGGCAATTACGTGGAGGACCTTCGTACCAACGCCCTGACCCGGTTCTTTATGCTGACATTTACCTATAACCTGCGCAACTTCAACGTACGCGAGGCTTGATGTTGG
>SLSG01000249.1 GCA_007130545.1 Bacteroidales bacterium
AGCAGCATGCCGTTACCTTTAGTGCCGGACTGGCGGCACAGGGAATGCTGCCGTTTTGCAACATATACTCATCCTTTGCCCAGCGTGCCTACGACCAGTTAATTCATGACGTGGCCCTGCAGGGGCTGCCCGTGGTGTTCTGCCTGGACAGGGCAGGACTGGTAGGGGAGGACGGTGCGACCCACCATGGCGCATTCGACCTTAGCTTTTTGCGCTGCATCCCGGGCCTGGTCATTGCTTCCCCGATGAATGAGGAGGAGATGCGTCATTTGATGTTCACGGCCATGCGGAAGGCCAATGCCCCGTTCGTAATCAGGTACCCAAGGGGGAATGGGGTGTTGAAACATTGGAAGGCCCCGTTCATGGAGCTGGAACCTGGCAGGGGACGCAGGCTCAGGAAAGGCGAGGAAATCGCTGTGGTATCGATTGGACATCCAGGCAACTTTGCGGCCGAGGCGTGCCAGGTACTGGAACTGGAAGACGGCCTGAAGGTCTCCCATTACGATATGCGTTACCTGAAGCCCCTGGATGAGGACTTGCTGCATGAAGCGTTT
This sequence comes from Bacteroidales bacterium, assembly GCA_007130545.1. GTDB lineage: Bacteria > Bacteroidota > Bacteroidia > Bacteroidales > UBA7960 > SLSG01. The sequence goes on from SLSG01000249.1 coordinate 555, forward strand.
TTAAGACACAGGGGCATCATCACGGTGGAAGACAATGCCGTGACAGGCGGACTGGGAAGTGCGGTGCTGGAGTTCATGGCGGATCATGGCTACCAGATGCGCGTGCGGCGGCTCGGCATCCCGGACAGGTTTGTGGAACATGGCAGCCCCGAAGAACTTCACAGACTTTGCGGTTATGATGCGGAAAGCATACTGGCTGCCATTAGGAACATGCATGCGATGGGGCATATGGAAAAAGAAAAAAAGAAAGGAGTAAGCCTTGGATAAGCTCGTTTCAATGATCGTTTCCCACCAGGATGTGCTTATTGCATTCGGACTGACCTTGTTCGCCGGCCTATCGACAGGCATTGGCAGCGCCATTGCTTTTTTTACCAAGCGCACCAACACGAAATTCCTTTCGGTCTCCCTCGGGTTTTCAGCCGGGGTCATGATCTATATCTCCTTTGTCGAGATATTGGTGAAGGCCAAGGAGATCCTGGTAGTGGAGTCTGGCCCCCAGCTGGGTTATCTGATTGCCATCATTGCCTTTTTCTCGGGCATGATCCTGATAGCAGTCATTGACAAGCTGGTACCGGCATTTGAAAACCCGCATGAACTGAAAAAAGTGGAGGACCTTCAGCCGGAGTTGTCTGAAGGAGACGAGCCTGGCAGTGCCAGCTCCTTTGCGATGAAGGAGGCGCTGAGGGATAAGGAGGCGGGGGACCTCAAAAAAAGGACCCGCCTTTACCGCCTGGGCGTGATGTCTGCCGTGGCCATCACCATACACAACTTTCCGGAAGGACTGGCCACTTTCCTGGCCGCATTGCAGGACGTTAAGCTGGGGCTGCCCATTGCCATTGCCATTGCCATCCACAATATTCCGGAAGGGATCGCTGTATCCGTGCCGATTTACCACGCCACCGGGAGCAAACGGAAAGCCTTTAAGTTTTCCTTTTTGTCCGGTCTGGCTGAACCCCTTGGGGCCCTGGTTGGCTATCTGATCCTGCTTCCATTTATGAACGACCTGGTCTTTGGCTTCCTGTTCGCATCGGTTGCCGGCATTATGGTTTTCATCTCCATCGACAACCTGTTGCCTGCTGCAAGGGAATACGGGGAGCCCCATCTGTCCATTTACGGTTTGATGGGTGGTATGGCCGTAATGGCGATCAGCCTTTTGCTATTTCTTTCCTGACCGTTTCATTCAGAATTGCTGACAGCTGCGCAGCCACATGGTTTTTATAGCTTACGTGGCGGAACCGCTGCACCCAACTAAGCCCGTTGATCGTATTCGTAAGAAACAATTCATCGGCGTGTTCCACCTGGCCCAGCGCCAGGGGTGCCTCTCTTACCTCCAGTCCATTGCTTTTTGCGAGCTCCATAATGACCGACCGCATTACCCCGTCCACACAGTCCTGGTCCAATCCGGGGGTTTGCAGCTCCTGTCCCCTGACAAGGAACACATTGGAGCTGGTAGCTTCTGCGATTGCACCATGGTGGTTCAGGATCAGGCAGTCATTCAGGCTTTCCCTGGTCTTGTACAGGGATGCCATTACAAACATCAGCGCGCTGGAGGTTTTCAGATTGGACAAAGTCCCAGGTGGTTTGCCCATGTCGGGAAATACGTCCACCTGCAGTCCTTCCGCCGGGAATGGATAGCCCGGCCCCGGGACCTCCTCCGATTCAATGATATAAGCCGCCAGGTTGGAAAGTGGAGTGTACAAACCGCCATCGCTGCGGAACAGTGAAAAGCGGACCCGGGCAGCACCTCCATCGGGCTGATTTTTGTGGTACAATTCCAGAACCTGCTCCCGCATGGCCTCTGGTCCGAATGATCCCGGCAGGATCATTTGCAGGATCGCGGCACTTCTGTGCAGCCGCTGGTAATGCCTGGACGCCCATAACATGGTGCCGTCTTCCACCCGGATGGTTTCAAATACGCCATCCCCATAGCGGAACGACCGGTTGGCGGGGGAGATGCCGAAGTCCTTACGGGGAATGCACGTGCCGTTGTATGATATATACGCTTGCTTCATGAATATCGCCTGTAACACAAAGATAGTCCTTTGCCCGGATTTGGCCGCAAGGGTATTTTCGGTTAAATTTGCCCCCCGGACAATGTTAAACAAATAAATATGCCGAATCAGCACAACCAGGACGTCCAGATACCGGTCAGTCGGCCGGATACGGTGATATGGGACTGGAACGGAACCCTGCTGGATGACAAGCAGATATGCCTCCGTGGCATCAACCGCTTGTTGGAAAGGCGAAAGCTTGCACCCCTTGATATGGACCGCTACCGTAAGATCTTTACCTTCCCGGTAAGAAGTTATTATGAGGCGGCCGGTTTCGATTTTTCCCGCGAGGAGTTTGAAGTTCCCGCGGAGGAATTCATTGATGAATACAGGCTCTTGTTACCGGAGGCAGGCTTGTTCCCGGATGTACTGCAGGTACTGGCTTTTTTCAGGCAGCGCGGCATACGTCAGTACGTATTGTCGGCCATGGAGCAGCAAGCCTTGGTTCGCTCCATTGATGAGCGGGGCATCCTGGCAAATTTCCAGGGCATTTACGGCATCGGAGACAACCTGGCGTATTCTAAGCTGCTGAGGGGCAGGGAACTTCTGAAAGAAAACCAGATCGATCCAAAGCATGCGTTAATGATAGGGGATACCCTGCATGACCTGGAGGTGGCCGGGGAACTCGGACTGAATATTGTGCTGGTGGGGCGGGGCCATCAGCATCCCGACCGATTGTTTAGGCAAGGCCAGACAGTCCTTGAGAACCTGGAGCAACTCAAGCGATGGTACAATGGGCCGGACTGACCATCCTATTGTGTCAGAACCGGAGGTTCATCTGTTCAAAGATGTTGCCCTGCAAGGCCTCCAACGCCTTACGGTAGGCGGGGTCGGATTGAACGGTTACCTGCACATAAGCCCCGAAATCAAACAGGTTCCTGGCGATCAGGCCTTTTAACTGGGTACTGAGATAATGGTTGGAAGGCGCTTCATCATCGCCTATTTTTGGTAGACCCTGGTCCTCAGAATACATATAGAGGCTTTCCAGCAACTCATTATCAACCATAAAATTCTTAACAAACAAATCCGGTGTCGGATAGGCAGCAAGCAATTCCTGGCGGTTGTCGTTGGTGTACTCTATACCGAATGTGTTCAATATTCCCCTGCGCACCAGTCTCGAATGATAGGCTGATACCCCGGAGGTATCAATCGGTATGAAAAAATCCGGCATGATGCCACCCCCACCGTATACCACCCGCTTGTTATGCATTGTGAAATATTTCAGTGAGTCAGGGAAAGTGATGTTTTCCGGACTTACCAGTTCCCCGTTGCGCAAGCGCTCAGAAAGATCTTTAAAATATTGATCGGTTCCTTCGTCGTATGGCTTTTGTATGCTCCTTCCTGTCGGGGTATGGTAGCGGGCCGTGGTCAGCCGGATGGCCGAGCCGTCGGTCAGCTCAAAAGGCCTTTGCACCAAACCCTTCCCAAAGGTCCGTCTCCCGATTACCAGTCCCCTGTCCCAATCCTGAATGGCACCTGCAAGGATCTCACTGGCGGAAGCACTGCCTTCATTTACCAGTACGACCAGTTTCCCGTTCTTGAATTCACCTCTTGAAGTGCTGTTAAATCGTTGCTCGGGGGCTGAATGGCCTTCCGTATAAACGATTAGCCGGTCCCGGTTAAGGAACTGGTCCGTCAGGTCTATGGCGACATCCAGAAAGCCTCCCGAATTATAGTTGAGGTCCAGTATGAGATGCTGCATGCCCTGCCTTTTCAGGTCTCCCAGGGCCTCCCGGAATTCCCGCATTGTGGTTCTGGAAAACCGGTTGAGCTTGATGTATCCGATTTCGGGAGTGGCCATGAACGAGGCATCCAGAGAGTTGATGGGAATCCGGTCGCGGGTAATCGAAAAGTCAAGCAGTCCGGCAGTTCCCCTCCGGCTCACTGCCACATCCACCCGGGTTCCGCGCTCTCCGCGCAGTCGGTCCTGCACCACCTGGTTGTTCATGTGGCTGCCAACCGAAGTCTCCCCGTCTATCTGCACGATCTTGTCTCCGGGCATGATACCGACCTTTTCAGACGGACCACCGGGAACCGGGCTTACCACGACGATGGTGTCATTGATAAGGTTAAACTGTATGCCAATCCCCTCAAAACTTCCGATCAGCGGTTCGTTTGCCCTGCGAAGCTCCTCGGCTGATAAATAAACGCTGTGGGGATCCAGTTCACGAAGCATGCCCCGTATGGCATTTTCAACAAGTTCCTCGCTGTCCACTTCCTCGATGTAGGCCAGATTGATCACCTGCAATGCCCGCTGGAACTTTTCAAGTTGGGCACGGTCTACCTGCGATTGGCCCGGGAAGGCGGTAAGCAAAAGGATAAATAAGCCGATATAAAGGCTTGTAATGTGTCGGATAGATGTGTGCATTTAATCTGGTTTTTTATATCTGGCAATGTAATAGGAATCCTATGAATAAACCAAGTTGTCCTTTGATTGTTCAGGAAAGAACAGGCAAGTCCGCGCTTGTAAAAACAAAAACTATGCCTACTTTTGAATAATAACGCATGCGAATGCCCTTTATTGGCGTGTAATGATGACAGAAATGCATGACCCGCATGAAAAGGTGGTCCCGGAACGGCTGAAGTTCATCAAGAGCCTCATGTTCCCGGCCGTTTTTGTCTTGCTTATATGGATTGTGAAAACCACGGAGCTGGTTTTTGACCTGGAGTTTTACTCCTGGGGTTTGTTTCCGCAAAAACTTGACGGCTTGCGCGGGATTGTGTTCTCCCCCTTCATCCACGGGGATTTCTCCCATCTGATCTCAAACACCTTTCCATTGTTGCTGCTGGGTTCGGCCCTCTTCTATTTTTACCGGGATGTGGCATTCCGGGTGCTGTTGCTTTCCGTGCTGATCACCGGCCTGTGGGTTTGGGTGTTGGGCCGTCCATCCTATCACATCGGGGCCAGTGGGATCATATACAGCCTGGCAGCATTTCTTTTTGTAAGCGGGGTGATCAGGCGCCATCCACGCCTGATGGCCCTTTCCCTGCTTGTGGTTTTTTTATATGGAGGAATGGTCTGGGGTGTTTTTCCGGTGCAGGAAAGGGTTTCCTGGGAATCCCACCTGATGGGCATGCTTTCGGGGATAATGCTGGCCTTCTTTTACCGGTCTCACGGACCGCAGCGTAAGAAATACTCCTGGGAGCTGGAGCCTGAAGAAGAAGAACCCGCAGAAGGGCCGGTGCCTGGATTGCCGGCGAGACAACCTGCAGATTCAGACGGTTCCGGCATTACCCATACGGGAACAGGGCCAGTGGAATACTCCTACAGGGAAGGACTGGTTAAAACCAGGGGCAACAGGCAGGCAGGTAAATAAACGGATTAAAAAGCCGCTCCGGGGACCTCATCACAGTACGCCCATCGTCCGTTGTCACAGTCCGCCCCGCTCCATTTCACGCTGGATATCCTTTTTCTTTGTGGTTTCCCGCTTATCGTAGAGTTTTTTTCCCTTCGCAAGGGCGATCTCCAGTTTGGCAAATCCTTTTTCACTGATGAACAGGTGGGTGGGGACCAGGGTCAGCCCTTTTTCGTCCAGCTTGGTACGCAGCTTTTTCAGTTCGCGGGCTGTCAGAAGCAGTTTGCGGTCACGGCGGGGATCGTGGTTGTTGTAGGTGCCGTAGTCATACTCGGCAATGTGCATGTTTTTTACGAACAGTTCCCCGGCCACGAAGGCACAATATGCCTCATTGATGCTGGCCTTGCCACTGCGGATAGACTTGATCTCCGTACCACTCAGCACCATGCCGGCAATGAATTTCTCCAGGAGGAAGTATTCAAAGCCTGCTTTTTTATTCCTGATGTGGATTTGATTGGCCATATCCGACAATGATCGACAAAATTACGAAAATTTCCAGCCTCGCGGCATTGGAGAACCAGGATATGGTAAACAAAACGGCCACAGGGATGTTTTAAAGCCTGAAGCAGGATGCGGGAAATGCATACGGCGGTGGGTGCCAAAATGATCATACAACGAATAACGAAAATTTTGACACGAAAATTCATGACAGATCGTCCAAAACAATTTGCAAAAATGTTGCAAATAATATAAAAAAATATACTTTTGCAAAAAATTAAACCAATTGCCCATGTACTGGACACTTGAGCTTGCATCCAAACTTGAAGACGCACCATGGCCTGCGACCAAAGAAGAGCTGATCGATTATGCGCTCAGGTCCGGCGCACCAATGGAAGTCATCGAAAACCTTCAGGAGATTGAGGACGAAGGGGATGTGTATGAAAGCATTGAGGATATATGGCCTGATTATCCGACAAAGGATGATTTTTTCTTTCATGAGGATGAGTATTAGGACTATTGACCTTATTCTTTTCGAACCGGCCCAGGGCCGG
>SLSG01000298.1 GCA_007130545.1 Bacteroidales bacterium
AAAACATTAACATCTTACTATAAACCATGAAATATGCCAATAAATTCTGAATTCCTTTTTTTTTTATGTATTTTTGTTGGGTTTTAAATTGCATGCATAAACCCTTATAAATCTTATAATTATAACTTTTTTAGCGCACTAGTTCACGGAAGTTGATTATATTGTGAAAAAAATAGCAACTTTGTCCTCATGCAGCCTGCTTTAACCACCATTTTAAACCGTTTCCCCAATCGCCTGAGAGAGGATTTGATTCCTTTGCTCCAACAGATACAGGACGAATTTGGGTATTTGTCGGAGGAGACCATCAGGGAATTGGGCGGGTACCTGGATATCAGCGTCAATAAAATATACGGGGTAGCCACCTTTTACGACAATTTCCGGTTCGGACCGGTGGGCAGATACCATATCCGCCTATGCCATGGCACGGCCTGCCATGTGGCAGGTGCATCAACGATCCTTCAGGAGTTGGAGCGCCTGCTTAAGCTTGGAAATGGGGAAACGGACAAGGACGGTTTGTTCAGTCTGGAAGTTGTGTCCTGCATTGGTGCTTGTGGCCTGGCTCCGCTGATAGAGATCAACGAGGAATACCATACCCAGATCACCCTTGAAAAAATGAAGGAGATCATCCGAGACCTCCGCAACAATGACCAAGCGATTTATGAAGGCTGACCCGGTTCAGAACATCAGGGAATTACTCGTTCAGCAGGTGCTTCTTAACCCTGGAAGGGAATCGTCTGTGAAGTTAAAAAAGGAGTTGTCCTATATTTCCCGTGAACGCATCCACCGTCCAATGATCTATGTCGGAATGGCCACCTGCGGAATTGCTGCCGGTGCCCGGAAAACATTTGATGCGATACGTGAGTACCTGGATGAGAATGGCATAGAGGCCGACCTGGTGGAAGGGGGATGTGTGGGGCATTGCTCTGCTGAACCAGTGGTGGATGTGCAGCTACCAGGGCGGACCAGGCTGTCTTTTTCCCGTATCACTGCCGGGAAAGTTCAGCACATGCTGGATGAGGTAATGAACAACAACCTTCCCGGGGAGGACATGATCGGTCAGTATACAAGTCCGATTCACCAGCCATGGGAAGGAGTTGCCCCGGTGCATGAACATCCATTCTTTAAGCTTCAGCATCGGCTTCTGCTGGAACACTGTGGTTTTCTGGATCCCGTTTCCATCGAAGAATACATTGCCAGGGGAGGATACTGGGCGTTTGTGGATACCATCTCCCGTCATACCCCTGCGCAGGTTTGCCAGCTTGTGGAAAAAAGCGGCCTCTCCGGTCGTGGAGGTGGTGGCTACCCGGCCGGCAGAAAGTGGGCAATCACGCTCAATACAACCAGCGATCAGAGGTATTTCGTTTGCAATGCCGTGGAAAGTGACCCGGGAAGTTACATGAACAGGGCCATAATAGAAAGCAATCCGCACCGCCTGCTGGAGGCAATGCTTATCGGGGCCTATGCCACCGGATCGACCAAGGCATACATCTTTATCCGCAAAGAATTCAAGCTGGCCATCAAACGCCTTAAAACAGCACTGCAACAGGCTGCTGCCTACGGATTGACCGGGCATCATATTTTTGATTCAGGTGTAAATATCGATATCATCGTCAAGGAAGGAGCCAGGGCTTTTGTTTGCGGGGAGGAAACAGCGCTGAATAACAGTATTGAGGGCAAAAGGGCCATGCCGTCGTCTAAGCCCCCGTTTCCTGCCATCAGGGGTCTGTGGAACAAGCCCACGATCGTCAACAATGTGGAGACCCTGTTCAATGTGCCCCTCATCCTTCGGAACGGTCCGGATTGGTTTGCCGCGACCGGAACTGCCTCCAGCAAGGGGACCAAGGTGTTTACCCTCAGCGGCCGGACAAAATTTAGGGGGACTATAGAAGTGCCCATGGGAATAACATTCCGGGAGATTATCAGCGGGATTGGCGGTGGCATGACGGAAGGAAAGGCATTTAAGGCAGTCATCCTTGGCATCAACAGCGGCAGCTACATTATTGAGGAAACCCTGGATACCAAAGTGGATTTTGAAGCACTCAGGAACATCGGATCGGCGCTTGGCAGCGGGGCATTTGTGGTGGTGGACGAGGATACCTGCATGGTCGATATGGCCCGGTTCTTTACCGCTTTTTTCAAGAAGGAAAGTTGTGGAAAATGCATTCCCTGCCGGGAGGGAACAGCCCGTATGCTGGAGATCATGGAAACCTCGACCCGGCGACCTTCCGGAGTGAACTCCTTTCAGCCCCTGGAGCGTTTCAAAGGGGTGATGCAGCTCAAAGGGCTTGCTGCAGTAATCAAGGATACCTCGCTGTGCTCGCTGGGCAGGTCATCCCCCAATGCCATCCTGAATACGCTGAAGCATTTCAAGGGGGAGTTTGACACCCATATTTTTGAACGGAAATGTCCGGCCAATGTTTGCCGGGACCTGCGTGTGTTCTCCATTGACGTGGACCTTTGCACCGGTTGCACAGCCTGTTACAAGAAATGCCCGGTGGATGCCATTATCGGCTCCCCACGAAGCCCCCACTTCATAGTGGAGGAGAAATGCATTGGTTGCGGCACCTGCTATGAAGTCTGCAAGTTCAATGCCGTGCTGATCAAATAAGAATTAAGCCTATGTATGATGGATTTTGATATAGAGGTAAACAGTCGAAGGATAGGCGTTCAGGAAGGGGAAACCCTGCTTACTGCATTGCGGCGCAATGGCTTCAAGGTCCCCACCCTTTGCCATATGAACCGCTTTACTCCCAGTGGTGCATGCCGTCTGTGTGCGGTGGAGGTGGAGGGAAAGCGTGACCTGATAACCTCCTGCTCCCATCCGGTGGAAGCCGGTATGAAGGTGTTTACCAACTCACAAAGGGTGATACGGGCAAGAAAATCCCTTGTGGAACTGCTGCTTTCCAATCATCCCGACGATTGCCTTTACTGCCAGCGGAACGGAAATTGTGAACTGCAGTGGCTGGCGGAGGAAATGAATGTAAAGGAGCGGAAGTTCTTCGGGGAGAAAAACCGGCAATTCCCGGACCATTCCAGCACCAGTGTATTCAGGGATCCTGCCAAGTGTGTGCTATGTGCGCGCTGTGTCCGCATGTGCGAGGAGATTCAGTTGGTTACCGCCATAGACTTTATTTCCAGGGGCAATACCACCAGTGTGAACTCGGCTTTTCTCCAGGGACTGAATGTATCCAGTTGTATCAATTGCGGACAATGCATCATGGTTTGTCCGACGGCCGCCTTGCTCGATATCTCACACCTGGAAAAGGTGCAGGCTGCCCTCGACAATCCCCGCAAAACAGTGGTTTTTTCTGTCTCTCCCTCGGTCATTGCCTCTGTGGCAGAGCATTTCGGGATTAAACCGCATAAGGGACTGGGAGACAATATTGTATCAGCACTTAAAAAATGCGGTGCTGACAAGGTTTTCGGACTTGGCTTTGGTTGCGATGTGAATGTGATGGCTGAGGCCGGAAAGCTCAAAGACATGCTTGCGGAAGGCAGCAAGTTCCCGCTTTTTTCATCCTGTTGCCCCGCCTGGGTCCGCTATGTGGAATCATTCCGGCCAGAATGGCTGCCGGGCATGGCTGGGGTAAGATCTCCCCAACAATTGTTCGGGGCTATGCTGAAGGCAGAGGGCATTGATGCCGTGGTTCCGGAAGACTTGTTCCATGTGACTGTGATGCCTTGTGTAGGAAAGAAGTTTGAAGCCTCCAGGGAGGAAACCACCCATAAGGGCATTGCGGAGGTGGATGCCGTGCTTACGATCAGGGAGTTTTTAAGGATGATCCGGACCCATGGACTGGATCTTGCCCACATAGAGGGCGAACCGGCAGACCAAGCCTTCGGACCAGGATCTGCCGCCTCCTGGAAACTTGGATATACGGGTGGGAAGGCAGAAGCTGTGGCCGCCGAACTGCATCGCCTGTCAGGAGATCCGGGGGAACCATTCAAGTTTAATGTTCCAAAGAACTTCGCCGGCAAAAGGGAATCCAGGGTAAAGATCGGAAAAGACACCATAGGCTTCGCATGGGTAAGTGGAATTGCGGAGGCGGATGCGTTTATTGAAAACCTTTTGAAGGAAGGCCGCACCGATATACATTACGTGGAAGTAATGGGATGCCCGGGTGGATGCGCCGGGGGTGGGGGACAGCCGATCAGCAGGCATCCGGACAAGCCCCGGAACCGGAAAAAGATATGCCAGGAAATGGAAAGACTTTCAACGGAAGTAAATAAGAATGGCTAAGCACTCAGATGCCATCATATATACGGTCAAGGACAGGTGCAAGGTTTGCTATACCTGTGTCAGGGAATGTCCCGCCAAGGCCATACGCATTGTGAACGGTCAGGCAGAGATTATGCCGGAACGGTGCATCGCATGCGGGAATTGTATCCGGGTATGCAACCGGGACGCAAAAATGTTTGCGTTTTCCATTGACAGGGTAAGGAAGCTGTTGAACTCGCAGGAAAAGGTGGCGGCGATCGTTGCGCCCAGTATAGCTGGTGAGTTTACCGATATATCCGACTACCATAATTTTGTCGGAATGATCAAGGCGCTGGGGTTTGACTATGTGAATGAAGTGGCTTTCGGAGCGGAACTTGTTGCCAATAAATACAAAGAACTGCTTCAGGAAAAGTCTGACAAGCCATACATTTCCACGAGCTGTCCGGCCATTGTCAGCTACGTTGAGAAGCACCATCCACAGATTATCGGCTCCCTGGCACCCTTAGTCTCGCCGATGATTGCCACCGCCCAGGTCCTGAAAAAACTGCATGGGGATCACCTGAAGGTCGTGTTTATCGGCCCATGTATCGCCAAAAAGGTGGAGGCTTCAAACAAGCAGTTCAACAGCCTGATCGATGAAGTCATCTCTTTTGTGGAGCTTCGCAGAATGTTTGCTGAAAAAGGGGTGACCGAGAAGAATGTGGAACCGGCCATGTTTGATCCGCCGGTGGCCGGAAAGGGGTCCGTATTCCCGATCAGCGGAGGCATGTTGCAGACGGTGGACCTGGAAGAGGATTTTATCAAGGGAGAGATCATCGTCGCAGAGGGCCGCCATGAAATCATTGAGGTGCTCAAGGAGTTTGAGGAGGGTTACCTTGAAGCCAAAATGTTTGACCTGCTTTGCTGCAACGGCTGCATCAACGGTCCCGGGATGAGCCACAAATACCAGTTTTTCCACAAACGAAAGAATATCTCAAATTTCGCCAAGCGCAAATCGGATGAGCTGGACCTGGAGCAATGGAAAAAGGATATGGAAACCTATATGGAGCTAAACTTTGGCCGGTATTTCGAGGCCGATGACCAGCGCTTCCCCAATCCTCCGAAACCGGAAGAAATTCAAAAGGTACTCCGGGAGCTTGGGAAAAAAGTTCCGGAGGACGAGCTGAATTGTGGTGCTTGTGGCTATGACACATGTTATGAGCATGCTGCAGCCATGCTGAAGGGCATTGCCGAAACGGAAATGTGCCTGCCTTACACCATCGACAGGCTGCACGAATATATCCGGGAGCTGGATGTCTCCAACAAAAAGCTTGCATCTACCCAGGCAGCCCTTAAGCAGAGCGAGAAACTTGCTTCCATGGGCCAGCTGGCTGCGGGCATTGCGCACGAGGTCAACAATCCATTGGGTGTGGTCATCATGTACAGCCATATCCTGCTGGATGAGGTGGACCCCTCTTCGCCTGTGTACAAGGACCTCAGGCTGATTGTGGAGCAGGCTGACCGCTGCAAAAAGATTGTGGGCGGACTTCTGAATTTTGCCAGGAAGAGCAAACTGACCATCAATGAGGTTCCGGTGAATAAACTAATTAAGGACAGCCTGAAAACCTTCGTGCTGCCCAGGAATGTCGACCTGAGCGTGCAGGTGAAGACCCAGAACCACATCATCGAATGCGACCACGACCAGATGGTTCAGGTGTTCTCCAACCTGTTGAAGAATTCGGTGGATGCCATGCCCAAGGGCGGATTTCTGACCATCATCGTCTCTGACCAACAAGGGGGTAAGGAGGTGATGTTTGAGATCCGGGATACCGGCACCGGCATTTCAAAAGAGAACCTGGATAAAATGTTCGAGCCGTTCTTTACGACAAAATTGGAAGGCCAGGGAACCGGATTGGGCCTGCCGATCATTTATGGCATTGTGAAAATGCACCGGGGCAACATCAAAGTGGAATCGAATGACGATCCGAACCTTGGACAGACGGGGACCAGTTTCTGGGTCTCCCTGCCCAGGAAACTGGCCGAAGCAATGAAGGAGACTGATGAAACGAAATAAAACGATACAGCCATGCTGAAGAAGGAGAAAAAAACCATCCTGATTGTGGATGACGACCTGGATTACCTGTTCCAGCTTAAATCATCGGTTCAGGACATGGGCTTTGAGGTTATCACTGCAGATACACAAAAGGAAGCGGAGTCCATCATCGAAAGGACAAAACCCCATCTGGCCATACTTGACCTGATGATGGAAAGCCAGGATACAGGCTTTATCCTGTGCCATAAGATCAAGTCCAGATATCCGGATGTGCCGATCATTATTGCCTCGGCAGTTACAGCTGAAACAGGGATGATTTTTGATGTGACAAGCCAGGAGGAACAAGACTGGGTCAAGGCGGAACTGTTTTTGGACAAAGGTATTCGCAAGGATCAGCTGCACAGGGAGATCAACAAACTTCTAAAGCTTTAGGCATGGGCAAACTCAGTTTGTTGGTGGTGGACGATGAGCCCGGAATCAGGAGCGGGGTTTTGAGGATACTGGAGAACTTTTCGGTGAGCTATCCTTTCATGGATGAGGACTTTGAATTTGATGTGCTTACGGCCGAAACCGGAGAAGAGGCCATAGAGATACTGGATTCCAGGCATTTGGACATAGTGCTGCTGGACAATAAGTTGCCCGGGATACAGGGGATTGAGGTGCTGGAATACATCAACAAGA
>SLSG01000016.1 GCA_007130545.1 Bacteroidales bacterium
GACGAATCCTTGTTGGCACGGAGGTGCTGGAGGGGGAAGACCTGGGTATTTATTTTATTTATCCGCGCAATGACTGTGAGGATTCTGCCATCGGAGTGGTGGCCGGAACCGGAAGCAAGGGAATGATGGCCACCTGGGCAAATGATTATTTTTCCGGGATTACTGGCTTCCCGGACCTGCTGATCTTCCACGTCGACTGGCTGAAAGACGGGGTGGAGGGCATCCGCCGGTCAGGATTTTTTGATAGCGGGTGGAAATTTTAAGTATATTTATCAGTCAAAACAAATCTTATTCAGATATGAAACGGTTCATTGTCTATTCAATGCTTGGCTTCCTGTTTATTCAGACAAGCACCTCCTGCCTGTTCGGACAGTCGAGGCTGATACGCCGTGTCCAGCGGGAAATGGAGAACAAGGCCATCGAGGAGATCTTCGGCAAGGAAGAAGAGCGGAAGTCTGCCGAAACCGAATCCCGCGCGCGGAACCGCATGGGAGGGGGTCTGGACCAGGAACTTCCGGATGTGACCCTTCACATTGCAGAAGCCGGGGAGTCCTTTTCGGCAAAGAACTATGCCGGGGCCAGGTCAAACCTGCGTCAGGCCCTTTGGGGCGTGGAACTGGAAATGGGCCAGAATGTACTGAGATCTCTACCCGAAGAAGTTGGCCGCCTGGGCCATGTTGCAGGTGCTGACCGTGTCAGCAGCACCGGGGTGGGTTTTGTCGGATTGCTCATTGAACGGACCTACCGGGGTCCCGATGACATGGAACTTTCGCTTTCGATAGGGAGCGATTCGGGGCTGTTGAGCCTGGCCAACCTGGCAATGGCCAGCGGCCATTATCAAACCACAGACCAGTCCAACCAGAAACAGGTCCGTTTTAAAGACCACAACGCCCATCTGTATTACGACGATCATTCGGGCTATGCCCTTAGTGTCCCCTTCGGACAGTCCTCCGTTTTTCTGCTCCAGGGGGTGAATTATGCCTCGGAGGGTGAATTTATGGCTGCTGCCGGTCAGTTCGACATTCAAACCATCAAACAAAAGCTGGGAGGTCAGTAAAATGAAAAAACTTGTGATTTTCACCTTGGTATTGCTTGCCGGCTTTTCTATCCAGGGTTTCACCCAGGAAGTTGACAAGCGACTTGGGGAGGCCAGGTCGGCTTATGAGTCGGGCAAGCTGGAAGCTGCCCGCTTTGCCCTTCAGCAGGCCCTCAATGAAATTGACCTGGCCATCGGTCAGGAGATTCTGGCGGCATTGCCAGACCGCATGGGCGATATGGGTCCGATGACGGCCGATGACCAGGTCTCATCTGCCGGTATGGGATATGCGGGACTTTTTGTCAGCCGCACCTACAAAAATGACGGAGATGGCTCGGTCAGGGTGCAGTTGATGGCCGATTCCCCCCTGCTGGCCGGTATCAACACAATCCTTGCCCTGCCCCTGATCGCATCCGACGCCAACCAGAAGCGAATCCGCGTGGGCGGGTACCGGGCCCTGCTTCAAAAAAATGAAGGGACAGGCGGGGAAGTATCCTACGATATCCAGATCCCATTCGGATCCTCGCTGATGACCCTTGAATTCAAAGGCATCGGTGATGAGGACGCTGTCACCTCGATGGCAGGCAACATTCCTTTGGAGAAGGTTTCCCGGCTTATCAGCGGGAGTTAAGAAAGACAGGATCCCTCCACTTCCCGTAGCACAAGTTCCCACTCCTCCAGCAGGGCATCCAGGCAGTGTGCAAGCGCTTCTTGTGGCATGCCGGGGGCTTGTTCGAATTGTTCGGCAAGGTCAGCCAAAGCAGTGAAACTCAGGTTCAGGGCAACCCCCCTGATCTTATGGCCAAGCCGGGAGATCTCTGCCGTTTCTCTTTTCCCGGTTGCTGCCGCCAGTGCATAAATATAGTCGGGAAGCTGCTTGCGTGCACTTTGCAGGATCCTTCCCGCCGCGGCCCTGTCCTGGCCCATCCGCTCGAGTAGCTCCTGCCGGTCAAAGTGAAGGGAGCCTTTCACTTCTTCCTGGGAATCCGGGAGATACCTGCGGATTAGTCCGATCAGCCGATCCGCGTCAATTGGTTTGGTCACGTATTCATCCATTCCAGCCTCCAGGCAAATCTCTTCCTGTCCTTTTACGGCCAGGGCGGTCAGTGCAAATACCGGAGTGCGCCTGTGGGTGCCCGTCTCATGCTCCCGGATCTGTCTGGTGGCATCTATGCCATCGAGCTCGGGCATTTGGAGGTCCATCAACACCAGGTCAGGCTTTTTTTCCCTGGTCAGTTCAACTGCCTGTTTGCCGTTGACTGCCTCGATGATCAATGAGCCGGGCAGCAGAATGCTGATCAGTTCCCTGGCCAGGGTCAGGTTGATGGGCGCATCCTCGGCCACAAGGATGGTGCGCTTTTTCCCGGGCAAGGCTTTGTTTGCGTGCTCATCCCAAGGACTATCTGCTCTGGCCGCATCCTTTGCCGGGACCGGTTCACCTGACTCCCAGGCACATTCTATTTCGAAAGAGAAGGTAGATCCTTTGCCTTCCTCGCTTTCCAGGTGGATTTGGCTATCCATTTTTCCGGCCATCAGTCCGCTTATAGTCAGTCCGAGCCCGGTCCCCCCAAACTTTCTGGTTATGGACGCATCGGCCTGCGTGAAGGCCTGGAAAAGCATGTCTTGCTGCTCCTGGCTGATTCCAATCCCGGTATCCCTGACCGAAAAACCAAACAAGCCTTTCCCGTTTCCCGCTTCCCGGAACCCGGCCTTTAACTCAATCTCTCCCTTCAGGGTGAACTTCACGGCATTGCCCAGCAGGTTGACCAGGATCTGTTTCAGCCTGAGCGGGTCTACCCAGGCATACCTGGGCATGTGAGGCGGAAGGTTTAAAAGCAATTTTAGCCCTTTGCTCCCGGCCTGCTGCCTGATGATGCCGGCCACTTGTTCGCAGAGCTCCACGATGTCGGTCTTCACCGGGTCAAGTTCCAGCTTGCCGGCCTCGATCTTGGAGAAATCCAGGATGTCGTTGATCGTATCCAGCAGGGTATGGGCAGATGTGGTCGCATTGTCCAGGTACTGTTTTTGCACCTCGTTCAGTGGGGTTTTCTTCAGCAGCTCATTGAAGCCGATCACTCCGTTCAGCGGGGTGCGTATCTCATGGCTCATATTGGCAAGAAACCGGGATTTGGCCAGGTTGGCCTCTTCGGCCTGTTCTTTTGCATTGATCAGCGCCACCTCGGCCGAGGCCTTCGTCATGGCATCCGACAGGATGTTTGCCAGTACCTGTAGGAAGTTGATATGGTAAGGTTCCCAGCTCCGGGTTTGCCTCACGCTGTCAAACCCGATGAAGCCCTTGACCCCTTCCTGGTCAAAGAAAGGAACCGTCAGCAGGGATTTGATCTCCTGCTGCCTGAATTCTTCCCTTTCCGCGGCAGCCTCAGGGGGAAGCGCCTCCATATCGGGAATGTGCACGGCTTCCGGCTTGTTGATCCGGCTGACCAACCATCCGAATTTCTCCTGCGGCATCTTCTGGTTGTTCTGAATCTGCGGAGAGGTCCCCGGTCCGCACCATTCATGCGTGTTGGTCATGGTCTGGCGGTCCTCAGAGAACAGGAACAGGTAAGATCGGTCCACCTCGAAGAACAGGCCGATCTTTTTCAGCATGGCATTGATTTTGTCATCCAGGTTCTGGCTGTTTACCAGAATAAAGTCGGATGATATTTCCGTAACCAATTGCTGAAAGCGTATTTCGTATGCGATGGCCTCTTCGGCTTTCCGTTTTTCGGTAATGTCGCTGCCGTAACCCGTCCAGGTGATGGTCCCGTCGGGAAGCTTTTCGGAGGTGTCGTTGGCCTCGAGCCAGATGGTTCGTCCGCCGGGCAGGTTCATGCGGAACTGCATATGCCATGGTCTCATTTCCTCCGCCGCAAGAATGCTGCTTTCCATTACCTCCTTGTAATCATCCGGGTGAATCAGTCCAAGGAGTTTTTCCGGGTCTTCGGCCACTTCCTCCGGGCTAAGACCGAACATGCGCACCCCTTCACTGGTGTAGAGGTATTTCAATGTGCCGTCGGGCGACATTTGGAGCCGGTAAACGTAGCCCGGAAGGTTTTGCAGGATGGCCCGGTGTTCCTTTTCGCTTTCCGCCAGCCGGGCCACTGCCTCCTTGCGTTCGGTGATGTCAATGGCCGACCCGATGATCGCCTGGCTGCCCTTCCAGTCGATGAATCCCACGGTCATGTCCAGCCACCTGGTATCTCCGTTTTTGCATTGTATTTTCAGCTCATAATGAAAGGGGACGTCCTCCCCCTTCTGCCGGGCAAGCGCACGCTGCATAACCAGCTCCCGGTGGTCAGGATGTGCAACGTCCCACAGTTTCAGGGACTGCAGCATCTCCTCGCTGGAATAGCCGGTGATAAATGTGGTGGCCTGGTTTACATACACGAATTTTTCCCCCTGGTAGATAAAGATGGCCGTGGAGGTGGAATCGGCCAGGGTGCGGAACCACTCCTCGCTTTCATGGAGGATGGAATTGTACTCGTTCTTCATCAGATTTTAATGTAATTTTGCCCTACATATGAATGCAGTGCGCGTGTTTAAAGATATAAATGTTTTCCATTCTGGTTTTCATACCAGGTGCATATTGTTGATGCCCCTGTTTTTCCTTTATTCTTTTATTGGTGTCGGACAGGTAAATAAACGACTGGAACTGAATGCCGGTTTGCTTGTTTCGGCCGAGCGCGATCCGGGGTTTTCCCCGCTGCTGTTTGCCGGAACGGGCATCTCAGGCTACGCGGCCTATTCCCGGGAAACAGAGGCGAAGTCTAATCTTGTAGACGTATTTTATGCCCGGTCCTCCCTGAATAACCGGTTTGGCAGCGGGATGGATGTCCATTCGGCCGGGATCATGGTATTTCATTTTTTCCATGACGGGAAAGAACCCGGGAAAGGCCTGCATTGGGGGTGGTCAAACAACAACGAGTTCAGCCTCCGGAACAATGAATCGGTAAACAATTTCAACAACCGCTTCGACTATGTAACATCCTTTGGCCCGGCAGCGAGGTTCCGGCATCCCTTCACCCTCTTCGGGCGCTCCTTTTCGATACAGGCAATCGCGCATATGCAGCTCCTCGGCTTTGTCATGCAGTCCTCCTACGTATCGCAGGCCCCCAAAGGCTATGAGGTGGAGACGGTTGGCGGACTGGATATTTTTCGCCGGTCGGTGGAGTGGTTCTACCCTGGCCGGGCCTGGAACATCGGGGTCTGGCCCAGGCTGCAGTATCAACTTGAGACAGGGAACCTGTTGAGTCTTGGATATCAATACGGATATTCACGGCTCGATGGTGCCCACCGGCTGACCAAAAGCCGGGGGAATTGGTATTTGGGCATACAGGCGGGCTTATGAACAGGAAAAAGCTATACAAGGTCGTTCTTGCCCATGTCATCATGCTGGGGTCGGCGCTGCCATTCCTTTCGTGCGAGAAACACCTGCTGGCCCCTGACCCTCCTGCAGACCCGGGAAATGTGTTTGAATACCTGTGGGAGGATGTTTATAAACGGTATGCGCTGTTTGAGGTAAAAGACATTGACTGGGTGGCCGTTGGCAATACGTTCCGCACCAAGGTACATCCAGGCATGGATGATCAGGCATTGTTCAGTGTATTGTCAGACATGCTGTATGAGTTGAGAGACGGCCATGTGAACCTGACCAGCTCCTTTGACCGCAGCCGGAACTGGGAGTGGTTCCAGGGACATTTACCCAATTACAACCAAAGCATTATTGAAAACCGTTACCTGGGAACGAGTTTCCGGATCACGGGGCCCTTGCTGAACCAGGTGATCGACTCCGTACTGTATGTGAACTACCGTTCGTTCGGGGATGAGATCACGCAGTCGCATCTGGACCAGCTTATGCTGCGGGCCGAAGGCTTAAAGGGGGTGATTATAGACATTCGCCACAACGGAGGTGGCAGCCTGCAGAATGCAAACCGCCTGGCGGCCTGTTTTGCCGACAGGACATATGTCTATGCGCATGACCGGATTAAAACCGGACCTGGTCCGGATGACTTCTCACACTGGCGGCCATTGTCGGTGGCCCCAAGGCAGGGGATGCGTTTTGGCGGACCCGTGGTGGTGCTGGTAAACCGGAGGTCGTATAGTGCTTCCAGCTTTTTTGCCCAGATGATGCGGGTCATGCCCCATGCCGTGCTGATCGGAGACCAGACCGGCGGAGGTGGGGGAATACCTGTGTTCGGGGAGTTGCCCAATGGCTGGAAATATCGTTTCTCGTCCACCCAGACCCTGACGCCTGAAGGGAATCATATTGAAACCGGCGTTCCTGTCGATATCCGCAGGAACATGCAGTCCATCGAGGAGTTGCACGGCATAGACAGCATTCTGGAAACGGCCCTGGACTGGTTGCGTTAATCCATGGAGAGATGGTCTGATACCATGTTATTAATTTGGCCATCTTCCTTCTCCAGCAGCAGTACCCTGGTAAATTCCCCGGCAGGCATCCCGAACATCTGGATGTACTCCACAGCCATGTTGGGAGATACCACGTTCCGGCCAACAACCGGTTCTGACAGGGAAAGTTCTATACCTATCCGGCTCAATCCGTGGTACAACAACTCCGAGCAGTAAACTGCCCTGCTGTCGTCCAGCAACAGGTCGTAATCATAGGGTTTGCCGAGCTGCTCCATGGCGTAGGAGAAAACCGACAGGATGTCTGCCTGATCCCTGTTGATCCGGTAAGCGGAAAACCCGAGCAATAGCGAAACAGCGTGGAGATTGGACAACCTGGTAACCTCCCGGACAGCCACCCCTTCATTGCTGGAGTCCAGTATCAGCAACTCATTGCCTGTCTGGTAATAGGCCTCCAGCAGTTTTAGTTTCTGCGGATCGCGGCCGAAAAAGGACCTTACCTGCTCCCGGCTTCCCAGGTATA
>SLSG01000300.1 GCA_007130545.1 Bacteroidales bacterium
TTTTGCTCCTCGATCTCCCTGGTCCTGGCCTTTACCAACTTCTCCAGTTCGTGTGTTTTTTGCACAAGCTTCTTATATGGGACACTTTCACCCACATCCTGGATGCTGTCGGGCTGTGACCAATGGGCGTGCACAAGCTTCCATCCGTCGTCCCATTGCTTCATGACGGCAGTGGTCCGGTTGTCCATCGTATCCACCACATGCCCCCTGCTCAGGAACTGCAGGTCCATGACCATCATGATCAGGGCCACATCTTCCGTGACCTCAAATACCTCCGTGGTCTTGACCTGGTAAGAGATCATGTCTGGTGCCTGTTCAAATTCCCTTTTGAACAGCCTTAAGCTGCTTTCCTTGTCGAAACTGGTTTCATCGATGCCTGTCCCGTACATGGCAAACCCTTCTGAAAAGACCGAGGTCATCTTTGCCCAGTCACGTCCGGTATAGGCATCAAAATAAGTCTGGTAGGCATCGAGTACCTGTTTTCTTTTTTTTGGGTCGGAAATTACTATCATATCATACTGCTGTTTTATTGGTCAGTTGGAGAGATTCTTTTTCATCCGGTAAGAATCCTTCTTATACAGCGAAAATCTTTCACTGAAATTTACGGATGCGATTAAATACATATCCCCCCTGCCTGGCCCCCCAGACCACATTGCCAGCGGCGTCGTATCCGCGATCCCACGACACCATCTTCCCCGGTGTAATCACTGTCTGCGAGCTTGTATAGACAGCGCCGCGCTGCACGCTGCTGCATGTTCCTTCACCGGTCTTCCCGCTAAAACGTTTCCTGCCCTGTCTGCGAAGTACCACCTCACAACCCTCCAAAAGGGTAAGCTCGTCCTTTTCAAGGGCATCGAACGCTTCCGGCGTTTCCCATTTCCCAGACCAGGCTTCATCGTCGGGCAGCAGGTAAATGGCACTCACGAACCTGCCATCCCCCCGGTGATAAACATGGTATATCCTTTGCCGGTAAGGACTTTCCAGGCTTTCAAATCTGGCCTGCTCCACGTAAAGATAATGCCCCCTATCCGTCCAGATGGGAACCTGTATCAGGGAAATATTCAAATAGGCGCTGTCTGACCGGGCCTGTTCGGCAGAATTGAATGTGCCCTGCATCATTGAGAACAGCCTATTGAGGTCGGCCTCCGCCCTTTGCTGAATCGTAGCAGTGGTTCGACACCCACCTGCCATCAGCAGCGCAGCGGACACGAATAAAAACAACCTCCGTCCCGATTTAATAGCAGGGGCTGTTTTTATTAATGTGCATGAGGAGTCTGTGCCGTTTTTTGCCATTGTAATTATACCCACCTTGTATGCCTATGGGCAACCACGTTGAATGCATATGGGCGCGCGCGTACCACGCTTCTGTGGGCGTGTCGATACATGCAAGGAAAAATAGGAAATATCCGCCTGCCGGAAAATTTCGGGTACACCGGCAGGGCAAATATAACTATAATGGGAAACAAAAAACGGGAGGCAAAAAAAAATGCCTCCCGTCGACTTTATTGCCCTTTAAAGATGTAATTACCGGTCTTTGTTTTTAACATACCTGTCGAACCAATTCAGCCATTCGTAATGCATGTGCAATACGGATTCCCGGGCGCGGTAACCATGGCTTTCGTGCGGCAGCATAACCAGGCGGGTGGTGGCACCGTGTCCGCGCAGGGCATCGTAATAGCGCTCGCTCTGCATCGGAAAGGTCCCGGAATTGTTGTCGTCCGCCCCGTGAATGATCAGCATGGGGGTTTTCATCTGGTGTGCAAAGGAAAATGGAGACATGGTGTGGTAAACCTCCGGGGCCTGCCAGTAGGTGCGTTCCTCTGCCTGAAAGCCGAAAGGCGTCAGGGAGCGGTTGTAGGCTCCGCTGCGCGCCACTCCTGCAGCGAATGCGTCGCTATGAGAAAGCAGGTTTGCGGTCATGAATGCCCCATAGGAATGACCAGAGACGCCTACCCGGTCGGGATCGGTCACCCCCATTTCAACCAGTTTGTCGATTGCTGCCTGGCCGTTGGCCACCAGTTGGTCCACAAAGGTGTCATTGGGTTCTTCATCCCCTTCTCCCACAATGGGGAAGCTGGCATTGTCCAGTACGGCATATCCCTGGGTGACCAGGATTACCGGTGAGGTGACCCCGATGCGGGTATAGGTATAGGGCGAACCGCTCACCTGTCCGGCTGCATCGGCGCTCTTGAACTCCCTGGGATAAGCCCAAAGGATCGTGGGCAGTGGATCGTCCACGCCAATGCGGTAGCCTTCGGGCAGGTAGAGTGTGCCGGACAATGGCACACCGTCATTGCGCTCATAATGAACCATTTCCTTGTACACATTCCGCAATTGCGGGAACGGGTCGGGCAATTCAGTAATCTGTGTCAGCCGGTTCCGACGCATGTCGCGAAGGAAAAAATTGGGGTGCACCTCATTGGATTCCCTGCGGGTGATGACCAGCTGACGGTCGGCATCGATCAACCGGACCGGGGTTTCGAAGTAGGGCGCTTCGCTTCTCCAAAGACGTGTAGTCTCCCCGCTTCTGATATCGAACTCATCCACGAACGGACGGTCACCTTCCGGAGATGCACCGGGTCCGGCCAGGTAAAGCTTGCGGCCGCGGCGGTCAAACTGCAGTACCCCGCGTCCGTATTCATTCGTAGTGAACTGGAAGCTGCCCGGATTGTTGTAGCGGTCTTCCGTACTCCTTTCAAACAGCAGCCTGGGCTCCGATCCTGGATCAGACGGGTTGAATATGTACATCCTGCCAAGGCGGGTGGCACGCCAGGATTCTGAAACAAGCGCAAAGTCATCTTTTCCCCAACTGATGCCTCCGTAACGCAATGCCAACTTAAAGCCGGCAACGGGATCCCCGGTGAACGGAGCCTGCAGGGAAAAGATCTGTTCACGGTATTCCGCCTCCACTGCCGGATCCCCGCCATCAAGTGCTTCCACCCAGTATAGGGTTGCCGGTGCATCGGCACGCCAGGTAAAACTTCTGGGTCCGGTGCGGGTGGCGCCAAACCCCTGCGGAAGGTCATCGGTCAATGGGACCTCTGCCAGCAGCCTGACAGTGTTCCCGTTCATGTCGAGCAGCTCAACCCGCTGGGGGAAGCGGCTGAAAGGAACGATATAGGAATAGGGCTTCTCTATGCGGGTGACCAGCAGGTAGTTCCCGTCGGGGGAATCGTTGTATGACCAGATTACTCCGGGCCGTCCCAGGTTGCGGCTGTTGCCGTCCAGGTCGATCTTTACCAGCTGGCTGGTTACATAATAATCAAAGATTTCCTCGTCATAGCGGTCACTGATCAGGTCCTGGAAGGTGCGCACGGCTGCCCTTCTGCCCAGGCTTTCCTGCATGACCGGTCCCGAAGCGACCCTGGGTCGGGTGGGGGCGGGTCCCCTGTTTTCGGGAACAGCAGAATAAATTATTGTTTTATTGTCGGATAGCCAGGTGTATGCCGTACCCAGGACGTCGTTGACCACGGGTCCTGTCAGGCGTTTGGCGCTGGCGCTTGCCACATCCACCACCCAGAGCTCGATCCCGTTGTCGGTGGTGTGGTTGAAAGCAATCTTGCTTCCGTCGGCCGTCCAGCGGGTGTTTCTGATCCGTGGATTGTCAGGCATGCCGCTGACCTGACGGAGATTGGTGCCGTCGATGTTCATCAGGCTGAGCCCTGTGCCAAAGCCTGCCCGGCTTGGTCCGTTGGTGCGCGGATCGAAACGGATGCCGCCGAGTCGCAGTTCTTCCATGGCCAGCTCATCGATGGATGGAAGCTCCGGACTTTCGGTGAGCAGGATCACCTGGTTATCCGGACTGATGCTGATGGAGGGTGTCGAAGGGGCATCGACCAGGTCGATGATCTCCTGGGGTGGCAGCTGGTAACCCGAAGGGGTTTGGGCGATGCCCGAAAAAACCCAGAAAACGGCCACGAGCAAAAAGGACGAAATTTTCATGTGCATAATGATATGGTTTAGAATGGTTGGTTATATAACCTGCCAAAATAGCAAGAATAGCCGATTTGAAAAGCATGTTTTTGGAAAATTTAACTTTCGTTGTCAAAATTGCTGGTAGACTACCTTCCCCGCTTGAACAGCGGCTTGAGCAGCCATATCCATCCGACGCTGACAAAAAACGGAATAATGCTGCCCCATGCCAGTCCGATTACCGGGAAAAGCAGTCCGCTTAAGTACCCGTAAATCACGATATTGGTCGAGGCCAGCAGCATGATCTTTCCGGTGGCCCGTGCGAAGCCCGGTCCGGCAGAGAGGCTCAGGATGACCATCGAGGACAGCATCACGGCGGGGAAGGTGGAAAATATGCCGGTCCAGAATGCCGAGCCGGTGCGTGCCACCAGCACAGCCGTACCGACCACGCTTCCTGCGAACAGGGCGCGCAGTAATGCCTGCATTATCGTGTATTTTTTGCCGGTCTTGCCCATGGATGGGATGTTTAAAACCTTCTCCGCCAGCAAATAGGTGGTGACCGCCACCAGGAAATATACCAGGGTCCAGCCGATGCGTCCGACTTCCTGAAATAGAGAGGAGAGAAGCACCAGGACCAGCCATGCAGCCAGGGAGCCGGCGACCGCTTTCCCTAAGCCTTTGGGCACCAAGGCAATGAACGTAAACAGGAAAATGGTGGACAGGCTCATGCCCAATGGCACGGTGGTTGTGGCTTCTGCTGCGAAATCCGCCCCCTGGGTGATGCCGATAAAAAGCAGGGAGACCAGGATGGTGGAAGGCATATTGCTGATCATGCCCCCAAGTTTGGATCCCAGGCGCTCGGAAAGCAGTGTGGCTGCACTGATCCATAGTCCGGCAATCACCATCGAAAGGACCAGTTGCTGGATAAATAAGTAGGACATGGGGCCATAAATTGAACTTGCAAATATATTTTTTTTATCTGAAGGAAATGCTTATTTTGCAAAACGATTCCCTGATTCTTTTCATTATATAATGCATGCAAATAAGCAGAATATACATACAAATAAATATAAATATCCGACAAAAATTAACCCATTATTCATCATGAAAAACACCCCCATACCTTTTGACCTTGTAAAAAAGCAAATTGAACTGATGGGCCTGTCGAGTGTGGGGCGGGCATCCATACGCGAGATTAAGCGGCTGGTAGACCATATTGAGGAGGAAACCGGGCTGAAATACGTGCGCATGGAGATGGGCATCCCAGGTCTGCCGCCGTCACAGATCGGGATAGAGGCCGAGATCGAGGCGCTGCATTCGGGCGTTGCGGCCATTTATCCGGATATTGACGGGATCGCCTCCCTGAAACGGGAGATCTCCCGCTTTGTGAAACTGTTCATGAACATTGACGTCCATCCAAGGGCCTGTGTGCCGACTGTGGGGAGCATGCAGGGCAGTTTCGCGGCTTTTCTGACCGTGACGCGCATGAATCCGGGAAAGGACAGCATCCTTTTCATCGACCCTGGTTTCCCGGTGCATAAGCAGCAATGCCGGGTGCAGGGTGTGCCGTTTGAAAGCTTCGATGTTTACAATTACCGGGGGGAGAAGCTAAGGGAAAAGCTGGAGTCGCAACTGTCTAAAGGCAATATTGCCGGAATGCTTTATTCCAACCCGAACAACCCGTCCTGGATCTGCTTTACCGAAACCGAGCTGAAGATCATCGGAGAGCTGGCCAATAAATACAATGTGGTGGTGATGGAGGATCTGGCCTATTTTGGCATGGACTTCCGGCGTGATTGTTCCAAACCCGGGCTGCCTCCCTACCAGGTTTCGGTGGCCAATTACACGGATAACTACATTTTGCTGATCAGCAGCTCCAAGGCATTCAGCTACGCCGGACAGCGCATCGGGATGATGGTGATTTCAGACCATTTGTTCGAGACCCGGGCAGAGGGGCTTTGCAGGTATTACCAGTCGGATATGTTCGGCCGGGCCATGGTGTTTGGCACGATGTATGCTCTTAGTTCAGGTACGGCCCATTCCCCGCAATACGCCTTGGCAGCCATGCTGAAGGCGGCCAATGACGGGGAATTTGATTTTGTGGAGGTGGTCAGGGAATACGGACGCAAGGCCGCCATCATGAAAAAGCTGTTCCTGGACAACGGTTTCAAGCTGGTCTATGACAAGGACGAGGACGAGCCGATCGCCGACGGGTTTTACTTCACGATCTCGTATCCGGGCTTTTCAGGCGAGGAGCTGATTGAGGAATTGGTATACTACGGCATCAGTGCCATTTCCCTGGCCATCACCGGCAGCGAGCGGCTGGAAGGTCTGCGGGCCTGTGTATCGCTGGTCAGCCGCGAGCAGTTCCCGGACCTTGAATACCGGTTGAAGAAATTTCGTGAGCACCATTAGGTTGGTTATTGGTTGTTGGTTGTTGGCTGTTGGCTATTGGCTATTGGGTATTGGTTGTTGGTTGTTGGCTGTTGGCTGTTGGCTGTTGGTTATTGGTTGTTGGCTATTGGCTGTTGGGTATTGGGTATTGGTTGTTGGCTGTTGGCTATTGGACGTTGGTGGTTGGATATTGGAAATTGGCTGTTGGATGGTGGATGGTGGATGGTGGATGGGGCCGGTTGCTGAATGAATATGAAAAAAATATTGTGGGTAGTTGGGAAATAATTATCTTTGCACACTCAAAAAAACGATCTTTTCGTCATTTTCCTTTGGATGCGAGAGGTCATTTCATTTTCCGGAGAGGTGGGTGAGTGGCTGAAACCAACAGTTTGCTAAACTGTCGTACTCGATTAGGGTACCGGGGGTTCGAATCCCCCTCTCTCCGCCATTTATTGCGGTTTGTCCCGGTTCGTGCCGGGACAAACTTTTTCGGGGTGTAGCGTAGTCCGGTTAGCGCGCCTGCTTTGGGAGCAGGAGGTCGGAGGTTCGAATCCTCTCACCCCGACCAAAACAAAA
>SLSG01000107.1 GCA_007130545.1 Bacteroidales bacterium
ATTTCTATGCCGCGCTGAACTCTGCCGTTTTCAGTGATGGTTCATTCGTTTACATCCCGAAAGGCGTCCGCTGCCCGATGGAGCTCTCCACCTATTTCCGGATCAACGCCGCCAATACAGGACAGTTTGAAAGAACCCTGATCGTCGCCGAGGAGGGCAGCTATGTCAGCTATATGGAAGGCTGCACCGCCCCCATCAGGGATGAGCACCAGCTGCATGCCGCCATTGTGGAGATTATTGCACATGCCGATGCCGAAGTCAAATACGCCACCGTCCAGAATTGGTGGCCCGGCGACAAAAAAGGCAAGGGTGGGGTATACAACTTCGTGACCAAGCGCGGGATCTGTGAAGGAGAGCGTTCCAAGATCTCCTGGACGCAGGTGGAAACCGGATCTGCCATCACCTGGAAATACCCAAGC
Organism: Bacteroidales bacterium; assembly: GCA_007130545.1. Lineage (GTDB taxonomy): Bacteria > Bacteroidota > Bacteroidia > Bacteroidales > UBA7960 > SLSG01. Next base: position 420 of record SLSG01000107.1, read on the forward strand.
CTGGTGCTGAAGGGAGACCACTCCACCGGGGAGTTTTACTCTGTGGCGGTGACCAATAATTTCCAGCAGGCCGATACGGGGACCAAGATGATCCACCTGGGGAAAAACACCCGGAGCACCATCATCAGCAAGGGAATCTCGGCAGGCAGGAGCAATAACAGCTACCGCGGACTGGTCAAGACGATCAAGCGGGCCACCGGGGCCAGAAATTTCTCCCAGTGCGACTCCCTGCTGCTTGGAGACCAATGTGGTGCACATACCTTCCCCTACATAGAGGTCGGAAACAGTTCCTCCATTGTCGAACACGAGGCAACCACCAGCAAGATATCCGAAGACCAGCTCTTTTATTGCCTTCAGCGGGGCATCGACATGGAGAGTGCGATCGGGCTGATCGTGAACGGTTATGCCAAAGAGGTGCTCAGCAAGCTCCCCATGGAGTTTGCCGTGGAAGCCCAAAAACTCTTGTCGATCAGCCTGGAGGGCAGTGTGGGTTAATGACGGAGCACCCGAAGGGTCAATCTTCCCATGGGGCCACTTATACCATATAAAAAAACAAAGTAAAACACATTCCAATACACCTGAACATATGTTAAGCATCCGCAACCTGAGCGTTTCTATCAATGGCAAGAACATCCTCCGGAATTTCAATCTGGAGGTTAAGGAAGGAGAAATCCATGCGATCATGGGTCCCAACGGCACCGGCAAAAGCACCCTGGCAGCGGTTATCGCCGGCCGGGAAATGTTCGATGTCGATGAAGGGGAGATCCTTTACCGGGGTCAGAACCTGCTGGAGATGAAGCCCGAAATACGCGCCCGGGAGGGCATCTTCCTCGGGTTTCAATACCCGGTGGAAATCCCCGGGGTCAGCATGGCCAACTTCATGCGCACCGCGATGAATGAAAAGCGCAAGTACCTGGGACTTGAACCGCTGACCGGGGCGGAATTCCTTAAGATCATGGAAGAAAAGAAAAAACTGGTCGACATCCAGTCAAAACTCACCAACCGGTCCGTCAACGAAGGTTTCTCCGGCGGAGAGAAAAAGAAGAACGAGATATTCCAGATGGCTTTGCTGGAACCCCGGCTGGCCATACTGGACGAGACCGACTCAGGCCTGGACATCGATGCACTGAAGGTGGTCGCCAAGGGTGTGAACAAACTGAGGCGAAAGGACAATGCCACGGTGGTGATCACGCATTATCAACGCCTGCTCGATTACATCGTTCCGGATTTCGTCCACGTCCTTTTTGACGGTCGCATCGTCAAAAGTGGGGGAAAGGACCTGGCCATCGAGCTGGAGAACAAAGGCTATGAGTGGATCAAGAAAGAGGCCGGCATTGAAAATGCCGCCTGATTTTTACTTACCTGAATGCTGATTATGGATACAACGATAAACACCCCCGCAATGAAAGAAAGGCTTTTGGAGCTTTTCCATGAAAATTCAGCGCTTATCAGAGGCCAGGCAACCCCACTGGTGAACCGCCTTCGGCAGAATGCCCTGGACCGCTTTGAGAAAAACGGTTTTCCGGACACCGGGAATGAGAGCTGGCGTTTCACCAACCTGGAGCCCGTGCTTCTTACGGAGTTTGCCTTTGACTTTCAGAACCAGAGCCGGAGCCTGGACATCGACAAGCTGTTCACCTGCGACGTCTATGACCTGGACACATTCAGTGTCACCTTGCTGAACGGCTGGTTCGTCTACAAACATGCCCCGCTCACCAGGCTGGCCAACGGGACCGTGATCGGCAGCCTGGCCAAGGCCATGGAGGTCTATCCCGACCTGGTTGATCAATACCTGGGCAAGGCGGTCAAACTGGAAGGGTCCGGCCTGGCGGCCCTGAACACGGCATTTTTACAGGACGGCCTATTTATTTATGTGCCGGAAGGAACCGTGATAGAGAGACCCATTCAGCTGATCAACATCGTTAACTCAAACGTACCGCTTTTCCTGCAACCCCGCCACCTGGTCATCGTGGAAAAAAACGCTTCGCTGACCCTGGTGCATTGTGACCACAGCCTGACCCACAAGGTAAGCTTCACCAATACGGTGGTCGAGATGTTTGTGGCCGAAAATGCCCATATAGACCATTACAAGATTCAAAACAAGGGGCGGAACTCCGCACTGGTCACCTCGAACTATTTTGTTCAGAAAAAAGACAGCAGGCTCTCTACCAGCATCGTGACCCTGAATGGTGGGTTTACCAAGAACATCCTGGATGTCACACTTTCTCAGCCAGGTTGCCACTCTGAACACAACGGGCTATACCTGGTAGACAGCAACCAACATGTCGACAACCAGTTATTCATCGATCATGCCGCACCGGACTGCACCAGTGAACAGCTGTACAAGGGCATCCTGGATGACCAGGCCAGGGCCGTGTTCAGTGGCAAGGTGATGGTCAGAAGGGATGCCCAGCGCACCCGGGCCTACCAAAACAACAAAAACCTGTTGCTTACCGATGATGCAAAGGCAAACGCCCAGCCCTTCCTGGAAATCTATGCAGACGATGTAAAGTGCAGCCACGGGGCCACGGTGGGCCAGCTGGACCCTGATGCCATGTTTTACCTGAGGTCCCGCGGACTGTGTGAGCGGACCGCCAGACAGCTGATGATGTACGCCTTTGCAATAGAGATCGTACAGAAAATATCGATCGAGGCGCTCAGCCAGCGGCTTGACCACATGGTGGAAAAACGCCTGAAGGGAGAGCTCTCGATTTGCGACCAGTGCGTGCTGCACTGCAACAGCAAGGAGCCCACGACGTTCAATATTGACCTGAGCCTTCTATAAACAAACTTTTATGCCCCTGAACCCGGAGCAGATTCGCAAAGACTTTCCTGCCCTTCACCAGCAGGTAAACGGCAGGGACCTGGTATACCTGGACAATGCGGCTACGACCCAGAAACCACAGCAGGTCATTGACCGGCTTCAAAGGTATTATACCACCGAGAACAGCAACATACACCGCGGGGCCCACTTCCTTAGCCAGCAAGCTACGGAAGCATACGAAGGGGCCCGCAAAACCATCCGGGGTTTTCTGAATGCCCCCCACGAGCGCCAGGTCATCTTCACCCGTGGAACCACCGAGTCGATCAACCTGGTGGCCAGCTCTTTCTGCAAAAAATTCGTGCAAGCCGGAGATGAAGTGCTGGTCTCCGCCATGGAACACCACTCCAACATCGTTCCCTGGCAGATTGCTTGCCAGGACAGGCAGGCCAGGCTGAAGGTCATCCCGATCAACGACAGGGGGGAATTGCTGATGGACGAATACAGGGAGCTGTTGAACAACAGGACCCGCATCGTGGCCGTGACCCATGTCAGCAATGCCCTGGGCAGCATCAATCCCATCCGTGAAATGATCCGCCTGGCCCACGAAAAGGATATTCCCGTGCTCATTGACGGGGCCCAGGCCGTTCCCCACCTCTCCGTGGATGTACAGGAACTTGATTGTGATTTTTATTGCATCTCCGCACACAAAATGTACGGTCCGATGGGTGTGGGTGTTCTTTACGGCAAGGAGGAGTGGCTGGAGAAACTCCCGCCTTACCAGGGAGGGGGTGAAATGATCCGGGATGTCCGCTTCAGCGGGACGACCTACAACGAGCTGCCATTCAAGTTTGAAGCAGGGACACCCAATGTGGGGGATGTGCTGGGCATGGAAGCCGCGGTTAAATACCTGCAGCAATTTGATGCCGGAGACCTTGCCGCATATGAGGAACAGCTGTTGCATTATGCCCTTGAACAGCTGCAGGCCTTTGAACAGATACGCTTTGTGGGATCGGCCGAAATGCGTACCGGGGTGGTCTCTTTTCTGTTTGAGGACATTCATCCCTATGATACCGGTACCATCCTTGATAAAATGGGCATTGCCGTGCGTACCGGCCACCACTGCGCCCAGCCCCTGATGGAGTTCTTCGGTATTCCGGGCACGGTCAGGGTTTCCCTGGGCATTTACAACACCCGGGCGGAGATCGACGCCTTGGTGGAGGGCCTGAAGATCGTCCGGAACATGTTTGGATAAATCAACCCCTGACAAATGGAACAAAGACAGGCAAAAAACATTTTCCGCTCACTGGGCAGGACCTATGGCACCTTCTTTCTGGCCATGATTATTTTCCTGGTAGCGGCCTCCCTGCTGCTAAGCGCCCGGGGTCCATTGTCCGATGGCCCGGAAAGACTGGTACTGATCCAGAAAGTCATTGGAATCGGACTGGCAATTGTGTTTATTCCGCTGGCCTATGGATATCCCCAGAGGCAAATACGCAAGGTACAGCCAGACTGGAAGCTTGATCTGAAGGTCGGCATATACCGCCAGGCCGTGGTTCTCCGGCTGGCCATAGTGGCCAGTGTGTTCCTGGTCAACGCCATCTTTTTCCTGGTTACCGGAGACAATGACCTGCTGCTGGTGCTGGCCATCATCCTGGTGTTTTTTATCCTGAGCCGGCCCACTCCCTTCCGGGCAGCTGCCGACATGGGGCTGTCTGAGGAGGAGAAACTGCAGCTCATGTGAAACAAAGACCGGAGGCATCCGACAATATATAAAGAAATGATCCGACAATGAGCATAAAAGAGAAGGAACAACAGGTCATTGAAGAGTTCGGGCTGTTCGACGACTGGATGGACAAGTACAATTACCTTATTGAACTGGGAAAGGAACTGCCCTTGCTGGACGAATCCCTGAAGGTGGAAAAATACCTGATCAGTGGCTGCCAGGCACAGGTTTGGCTGCATGCCGGGTTCCGTGACGGCAAAGTGGTTTTTACGGCTGACAGCGATGCCCTGATTACCAAAGGCATCGTGGCGCTGCTGATCCGGGTACTTTCCGGGCACAGTCCGCAGGAGATTCTGGAATCAGACCTTTCCTTCATTGATGAAATCGGATTAAAGGAGCATTTGTCACAGACCCGGTCAAACGGGCTCGTGAACATGATCAAGCAAATGCGGCTGTACGCCATGGCCTTCCAGGCCAAATCCATAGGAAACCAATAAGCTGCTTAGCATGACGAAAGACCTTATACAAGAGCTGGAGAACCGTGTGATCGAGGCATTAAAAACGGTTTTTGATCCGGAAATTCCGCTGAATGTTTATGACCTGGGACTGATTTATGAACTGGATATCAAGCCGGAAGGGAAGGCCCTCATCACCATGACCCTCACCAACCCCAACTGTCCGGTGGCGGACCAGCTGCTGGATGACACCAAAAAGGCGGTGCTGCAAGCCGAAGGGATCCGGGAGGCGGAGATCAAGCTGGTCTTCGAACCGGAATGGACCAAAGACATGATGTCAGAGGCGGCCATGCTTGAGCTGGGCCTGCTCTGATGGCCAGAAAATTCTTTTTTTTCTTTGGAAAAAGATTGTATTTTTGGCCACATATATCCCAATCAATTCATTCACTTAAATAGGAAAAAAATGAATATTCCGGACGATCTGAAGTATACCAAGGACCATGAATGGGTGAAGGTTGACGGCGATGAGGCCACCGTGGGCATCACCGATTTTGCACAGCACGAGCTCGGCGACATCGTATACATCGAAGTGGGCACCCAGGGCGAGACCCTTGACCAGGAGGAGACCTTCGGAACCATTGAAGCCGTAAAGACAGTGTCAGACCTGTTCATGCCAATCGGCGGGGAAGTGGTTGCGTTCAACGACGATATCGAATCCAGCCCGGATATTGTCAACAAGGATCCTTACGGAAAGGGATGGATCATCAAGATTAAAATGTCAGACACCTCCGAGCTCGACGGCTTGCTCACGGCTGAGCAGTACAAGGAATTGACCGGAGCCTAGGCATCGCATTGGGAAATGTCCGGAGCCAGCCAATCCTGAAACATGAAGCCTGTATTTCTTCTGCCATCACTTGGCTGGGCACTGATCGTCCTGATTGCCATTGGCGTGCCCGGAAGCCATCTTCCCGGCTCTGAGCTGCTGAGGCTGCCCCATTTTGACAAGCTGGTTCATGGAATATTGTTCTTTGTATTTGCCTTTTTAACGGCTTATGGCTTTTATAAACAGGATCCGTCCACTATCGTCCACAGGCACTATGCATCATGGACACTCCTTGCAGGCATTGTTTATGGAATTGGCACGGAATTGCTGCAGTATCACGTAATTCCGGAAAGACACGGCAACTTTGCTGATGCGGCGGCCAATATAGTTGGAACGATTTTTGGACTGTTGATGTTCCGGGCCTTTGTTTTGTTTTCTAAATAATTTGTATATTAGCGCACTCAAAAACCAACTAAACCATAATGGAAGCAAAAAAAACACCAAAAGCTGATTTGGAAAGCAACAAGCGTATGTTCCTTCAGATAGGGATCGTGTTTGCGCTTGCTTGTGCCCTCCTGGCTTTTGAATGGAAGCAGTACGAGCGAACCGCGTTTGACCTGGGTACGCTTGAAATGGATTTTATTGAGGAGGAGGAAATTCCGATTACCCGCCAGGAGCAGCCCCCACCA
>SLSG01000313.1 GCA_007130545.1 Bacteroidales bacterium
ACCGGAAAGGATGGTGGATAATGGAGATCTTTTGCTTACTTTCGCATCCGGAAACCTGCCCTGAAGGTCGGGTGTAAAAGGGGAAAAGCAAGACACAAATGAACCATCCGACAGAAACCACCAAGTACATCTTCGTCACCGGAGGGGTTACCTCCTCACTGGGGAAGGGAATCATCTCCGCATCACTGGCCAAACTGCTTCAGGCAAGGGGTTACTCGGTGACGATCCAGAAACTCGACCCATACATAAATATCGACCCGGGCACGCTAAACCCTTACGAGCACGGGGAATGCTATGTAACGGTGGACGGGGCCGAGACCGACCTGGACCTTGGACATTATGAGCGGTTTCTCAATGTTCCCACCACACAGGCCAACAACGTGACCACCGGCCGGATCTACCAGACCGTCATTGAAAAGGAAAGACGGGGAGACTACCTGGGTGAAACCGTGCAGGTCATCCCCCACATTACCGACGAGATCAAGCATCGCATCAAGCTGCTGGGAGAGAACAACCAGTATGATTTTGTCATTACCGAGATCGGTGGCACGGTGGGCGACATCGAGTCACTGCCCTACATTGAATCCATCCGGCAGTTGAAATGGGAAATGGGTCCGCGTTGCCTGGTCATCCACCTGACCCTGGTTCCATACCTGGCCGCAGCCAAAGAGCTGAAGACCAAACCAACCCAGCACTCCGTCAAGACCATGCTGGAATACGGGGTGCAGCCGGATATTTTGGTATGTCGGACAGAAAGGCCACTGAATGAGGCCATACGCAATAAGATTGCCCTTTTCTGCAATGTCGATGCCACTTCGGTCATAGAATCCATTGACACCAACAGCATTTACAAGGTCCCCATCCTTATGAAGGAGGAGAAACTGGACCTGGTGGCTCTTAAGAAGACCAGGATGGCTGCCAACTGCAAGCCCGACCTGGAAAAATGGGAGGAATTCCTGTTCCGGCTGGAAAACCCGGCCAAGACCGTGAACATCGGGCTGGTCGGGAAGTATGTCGAGCTGGTTGATGCCTATAAATCCATTATCGAATCCCTGATCCACGCCGGGACCTCAAACGACTGCAAGGTCAACCTGAAACTGATTCACTCAGAGGAGATCAACCGCGTGAATGTGAAGAAACACCTGGAGGGATTGTCCGGAATCGTTGTGGCACCGGGTTTTGGGGACCGTGGAATAGATGGAAAGATCGCCGCGATCAGCTATGCCCGCCGCAACAAGATTCCCTTTTTCGGCATCTGCCTGGGCATGCAATGTGCCGTGGTGGAGTTCGCCAGAAATGTACTCAACCTGAAGAAGGCCCACTCCACAGAAATGGACCCGGGAACACCGGACCCGGTGATCGACTTTATGGAGGAGCAGAAAAAAATCAACATGAAGGGCGGGACCATGCGACTGGGGGCCTTTCCCTGTGTCGTAAATCCCGGCAGCAAGGTCCACGGCATCTACGGGAAGGAATTGATTTCTGAACGTCACCGCCATCGTTATGAGTTCAACAATACATACCTTAAACTCTTCAACGACAATGGATTTGAAGCATCTGGCTTCAATCCCGGAACAGACCTCGTGGAGATCATGGAGCTGAAAAATCACCCATGGTTCGTCGGGGTGCAGTTCCATCCGGAGTACAGTAGTACCGTTGCCCAGCCTCATCCCCTGTTTGTGGATTTTGTCAGGGCTGCCGTGGACAAGGCAGAAAAAAACTGACTATCTTTGCAGTCCAGAAAAAAACATAGCTGATGACGAGAGAGAATATTATCGGATTGGTGCTGATCGCAGCCATTTTGTTTGGTTATAGCATTTGGATGGCCCCCAGCGAGGAGGAGCGGCTGGAGCAACAAAGGTTACGGGACAGCATTGCGACGGTTCAGCTCGCTGAAGAAGAAGCCGCCTTGCGCAGGGCGCAGCAGATGGAAGAGACGGCTGAATTACAGGCCGAAGAGCAGGCGGTAGACCCTGCCCAACCCGACAGCATCGTCAGGCAAAGGCTTGCAGAGCGAATGGGCTTTTTCTCGGAAGCCGGACTGGGAGAGCCTGCAAAGTATATACTGGAGAACGAAGTGCTGCGGCTTACCATCAGCAAACAGGGCGGACATGTGCTGCAAGCCCAGCTGAAGGATTATAAAAACCACGAAAAGGAACCCCTGATGCTCTTTCTGGGGGAAGAGGACGTGTTTGCCATACACCTTTTCTCGGGGAACAGACAGTTGTCGACCGACCAGCTTTTCTTCGAACCCGTATTCCATGACCCACGTTTTGACGGACTCGATGAGATTTCGATCAGCGGCAATGATTCCACCAGGTTCTCCATGCGGGCCTATTCCGACTTTCATTCACCCGAAGATCCAAGCTATATTGAATTTGAATACGGGATGAGCGGGCAGGATTACATGATCGATTTCCATGTAAACTTTGTCGGCACCCGGGAAGCCATTGCCGCCAATACAACCTTCATCAACCTGGATTGGCAGGTGAAATTACCCCGGCAGGAGAAGAACCGGACAAACGAACAGAATAACTCCACGGTGTTTTACAAATACCTGAACGACGACACCTCCAGCCTTCGGGTAACCAGGGACGGGTCTGAAAGGCTTCCCACGACCCTGAGGTGGATATCCTTCAAGCAGCAATTCTTCTCTTCCACACTGATCTCGGAGAACGGGATCGCGAATGCCGATGTCACCAGCCGCTCGGCCGAGGAAACGGATGAGGATTTTATCAAGATCCTGTCGGCATCCATGAACCTGGCATTCGATGCCAGGCAGGACAACTACTACCCCATGCAGTTTTATTTCGGACCAAACCATTACCGGACGCTGCGTTCGTATGATCTGAGCCTCGAAAGGCAGATCCCGATCGGATGGGGATTCTTTTTGATGTCGTGGATAAACCGGTATGCGGTGATTCCGGTGTTCAACTATCTGGACGGTTTCAACCTGAACTATGGCATCATCATCCTGATCCTGACAATACTGCTGAAAGTGGTGCTGATGCCCATTGCTTACAAGACGTATATCTCCCAGGCAAAGATGCGGGTGCTTAAGCCGGAAATCGAAGAAATGGGCAAGAAGTATCCGAAGAAGGAAGATGCCATGAAAAAGCAGCAGGCAACCATGGCCCTGTATAAAAAGGCCGGGGTCAACCCAATGGCGGGCTGTGTCCCCATGCTGCTGCAGCTACCCATCCTGCTGGCATTGTTTCGGTTTTTCCCGGCCTCCATTGAGCTGAGGCAGGAAGGTTTCCTGTGGGCGGATGACCTCTCGAGCTATGACTCCATCATGGATCTTCCGTTTACGATACCCTTCTATGGAGACCACGTAAGCCTGTTCACCATCCTGATGACTGTTTCCACGATCTTCTACACCCGGTTGAACAGCCAGATGATGGGCTCCACAAGCCAAATGCCCGGAATGAAGACCATGATGTATTTCATGCCGGTCATGCTGATGGGTATTTTCAACAATTTTGCGTCCGGACTTAGCTATTATTACTTCCTGGCAAATGTCATTACATTTGGACAAATGTATTTGTTCCGCATATTTGTGGATGAAAAAGCCCTGCACAAAAAAATAGAGGAAAACAAGAAGAAGCCGGTAAAAAAATCCAAATGGCAGGCCCGTATGGAGGCCCTTGCAAAACAGCAGGAGGCCCAGAAGCGCAAGAAAAAATAAGGCCGCAACGCAGGCTTCACGAACACGCATTGCCATGAACGACCAGGGATTTCTGAACATCTCCCCCATTGACGGCAGGTATGCCCCCATCACGGCCCCCCTGGGACCCTTCTTTTCAGAAAAGGCCCTGATCAGGTACCGCATCCTGGTCGAGGTGGAATACTTCATCGCCCTTTGCCAGTTGCCGCTGTTGCATTTGGAATCTTTTCCGGAAAAGTCATTTGATGACCTCCGGATGATCTACCAGGAATTCTCGGATGACAATGCCATTCGGGTGAAAGAGATTGAAAAATCCACCAACCACGATATCAAGGCCGTGGAATACTTTCTGAAAGAGCGGTTCGATCAACTTGGCCTTGGTGCTTACAAGGAGTTCATCCACTTCGGACTGACCTCGCAGGACATTAACAACACCGCTGTTCCCCTGTCACTCAAGGAAGCACTTGAACAGGTGATCTTCCCTGCCATGGACAAGCTGCTGGGAAGCCTGAAGAACCTCAGCCGGCAATGGCTGGATGTCCCCATGCTTGCACATACCCACGGACAGCCGGCATCCCCGACCACAGTAGGGAAGGAGATTCTGGTGTTCCACGAACGTTTGCGCATGCAGACCGGGGACCTGAAAAACATGCCTTACCCGGCCAAATTCGGCGGAGCGACGGGGAATTTTAACGCCCACCATGTGGCTTACCCGGAAACGGATTGGAACGATTTTGCGGATGGGTTCCTGAGAGGGTTCGGACTGGACCGTTCCATGCATACCACCCAGATTGACCATTACGACCGACTGTCGGCCATATTCGATGCGCTCAAGCGCATTTGCACCATCCTGATCGACCTGGACAGGGACTGCTGGACCTATATATCCTTTGAGTATTTCAAGCAGCGGATTATCCCCGGGGAAACCGGGTCCTCCACCATGCCCCATAAGGTAAACCCAATCGATTTTGAAAATGCCGAGGGCAATGCGGGAGTCGCCATCGCCCTTTTTGAACACCTTTCATCCAAACTGCCCGTTTCCAGGCTTCAAAGGGATTTGAGCGATTCCACCGTGCTGCGCAACATCGGGGTTCCCCTGGCACATATGCTCATTGCGATCCATTCCACCCGTAAGGGACTGGGCAAGATCACGCTGAACAAACCAGCCATAGACCAGGACCTGGAAAACAACATGGCGGTGGTCGGCGAAGCCATTCAAACCATTTTGCGGAAGCTCAACCTGTCAGATCCGTATGAAAAGCTTAAGGAAATCACCCGCATGAATGAGCGGGTCTCCCGCAAGGACCTAAATGCCTTTATAGACGGCCTGGACATCCCGGATACGGAAAAAACCGCACTAAAAAAGATCACCCCATTTAATTACACCGGCATCATCCCCGACATACCCGAATAGCAGATCCGGGTCAACCAAGGCAACATGAAGAACTTCCGGAAAATTTTGGGCTATATCACCCCTTACGGATTCAGGGTGGTATTGAACGTGGCCTTCAACCTCCTTTCGGCTTTGTTCTCCCTGTTTTCACTGACGATGCTGATTCCCTTCCTGGGCATATTGTTCAGTACCCAGCCCCTGGTGACAGAGCTGTTGCCTTTTCGACTGAGTCCGGAAGCCATACAGAACAATTTCAATTATTACATCAGCCTGCTGATCACCAATTACGGAGAGGTTTACGCCCTTGTGTTCATCAGCGTGGTGGTGATGGTAACCTCGCTGTTAAAGAATGGCTTCAAGTATCTTTCCCTCTACCACCTGACCCCGGTCCGCAACGGGGTGGCAAAAGATCTGAGGAACGACCTGTACAAAAAGTCCATCGACCTGCCCCTGTCTTATTATTCCAATGAGCGAAGGGGAGACACCATCTCCAGGATGACCAATGATGTGCACCAGGTGGAGCTAAGCATCATCAGCTCCCTGGAAATGATGTTCCGCGAGCCCATTACCATTTTAATCTACCTGGGAAGTCTGTTTGTGATGAGTCCGAATCTTACCCTGTTCGTCTTGTTGTTGCTGCCGGTCAGCGCCCTGATTATCGGCCGGATCGGAAGGTCTCTGAAAAGCACGGCGCTCAAGGGACAGAGCAAGCTTGGGATGATCCTTTCAGTGATGGAGGAAACCCTGGGGGGGCTGCGGGTGATCAAGGCATTCAATGCGGAGGAAAAGATGAACAACCGCTTTCAGAGCCTGAACAGCTTCTACACCCGCATCATGAACAAAATGTACCGAAGGCAATACCTTGCATCTCCGGTAAGTGAATTCCTGGGCACCATGGTCGTAGTGGTTATCATGCTTTACGGCGGGTCCATGATCCTGTCAGGGGAAGCAGGTCTCTCCTCCCAGGGTTTTATCGGATACCTGGCCATATTCTCCCAGATTATCAATCCGGCAAAATCTTTCTCCCAGGCTTATTACAACATACAAAAGGGCATGGCTTCAGCAGATCGCATCGACCAGGTTCTTTCGGCCGACAACAAGATCCATGAGCGACCGGATGCCCTTCCGAAAAAGGATTTCCAGTCGCAGATCAACATGAAGAACTTATGGTTCCGCTATGAAGAGTCTTTTGTGCTGCAGGACATCAACCTGGTCATCCCCAGGGGAAAGAAGATCGCTTTGGTCGGACAGTCGGGCTCAGGGAAGTCGACCCTTGTAGACCTGATTCCACGCTTTTATGAAGTATCGGAAGGAGAGATTACCATTGATGGTATCCCAATCCAGCACCTTAAGCTCAAAGACCTCCGCGCACTGATCGGAAATGTGAACCAGGAACCCATTTTGTTCAATGACTCCTTCTTTAACAACATTGCTTTCGGAAAAGCAAAAGCCAGCGAGCAGGAGGTTATGCAGGCAGCCAGGATTGCAAATGCCCATGACTTCATCACCGCAAGCCCCCTCGGATACCACACCAATATCGGCGACCGCGGCGAAAAGCTGTCGGGCGGTCAAAGGCAGCGGATCAGCATCGCCAGGGCCATTTTGCACAACCCACCCATATTGATCCTGGATGAAGCCACATCATCACTTGACACCGAATCTGAGAAACTGGTCGCGGAGGCCCTGACCAATGTGATGGAAAACCGGACATCCATCGTGATTGCCCATCGACTGTCCACCATCATCAATGCCGACGT
>SLSG01000253.1 GCA_007130545.1 Bacteroidales bacterium
CAGCGGAAAAGACAGCCTGGTCAGGGAGGTTTTCAGATCATTCAACCCCCGCGGGGTCATTGTGCACAGCTTTAAAACCCCGCACTCCAAGGAGCTGCAGCATGACTACCTTTGGCGACACTATATCGCCCTGCCGGAAAAGGGCAAGTTCGCCGTGTTCAACCGGAGTCATTATGAAAACGTTCTGGTCACCCGTGTCAACCCGCATTTTTTGCTAAACGAGAACATGCCTGGCGTGGAAAGCGTGGAAGAGGTGCCTGAAGACCTATGGGAAAAACGGTACCAGCAGATCATCAATTTTGAAAAACATATCACCGAGAACGGCATCATTCTTTTCAAGTTCTTTCTGCACCTTAGCAAGGAGGAGCAAAGGCGCCGACTGCTCAGGCGGCTGGAAAAGGAAAAGCACAACTGGAAGTTCACCCCCAGCGACATTGCCGAAAGGGCGTTGTGGGACCAGTACCAGACGCATTATGAGGAAGCCATCAAACAGACCTCCACCCCGTTTGCTCCCTGGTTTATCGTACCCGCTGACAACAAGCAAACCGCCAGGTACATTGTGGCCAAGGTGCTTTTGGAAGAAATGGAGAAATATACCGATATCCGGGAGCCGGACCTGGATGAAGCCGTCCGGGAAAACCTCAGCAAATACGTGCGCAAGTTGAAAGGGGAAGATTAATTTTTATCTTTAGGGCAGTGAAAGACGGCCCGGAATGATCCAGACATGCATAAACGATATTTGTTCCCGGACAAGGGGTGCAGTTGTCGCCGGAGGCAAACACGGACCAGCGGCCTGGGGACTGGTTCTGATCGTGTTCCTTTGCTGCCAGGACGCAGTCGCGGCACCCAGCCGTGGCACCGGACCTGCCGGGATCTACCCTTATCATATCAGCCAGTTTGATCTGCAACACCAGTGCTGGGATATATCCCAGGACCCTGTCAGTCACAAAATGTATTTTGCCAGTTCCAAAGGACTGCTGGTCTATAATGGCATCGCCTGGGAAAAGCATACACTGGAGGAGAACCTACCGCTTCGCTCCGTAAAGATCCACCCGGGGGGACTGATCTTTACCGGGGCATTTGAAGCTTTAGGCTACTGGCAGTACAACGAGGACCATGGCTTGGATTACCATAGCCTGAATGGACTGACGGAGGTCAGAAAAAACGACGAGGTCTGGAAAATTTATTTCCATGATGACAAGGTTTATTTTCAAACCTTTACCTCTGTTTATATCTATGACTTTCATGGCATTGAAAGGATTACCGCACCATGGACCATGCTGTTCATGCACCAGCTGGGGGATCGGTTCCTTGTTCAGATCCTTGAAAATGGCCTTTTCTGGTTTGCAGATGGAGCGTTTTCCCCGGTGGAGGGAGGCGAGCTGTTCTCCGACAAGAAAGTCCACTCCATTGTCCCATACGGCGAGGGAGCCTGGCTGATCGCCACCCAGCAAAACGGACTTTTCCTTTATGATGGACAGAGGTTTTCCTATTTTGATTCGGAAGCTTCTGAATTTCTGAAGGAGTTCACCTGCAATGCCGCCAGGCAAATCGATGCCTCCACCTATGCGTTTGGCAGCATACTTGGCGGACTGATTCTCACGGATCGGGAAGGGAATGTTCAGCGGGAATACCATACGGAAACCGGACTGAACAACAACACGGTGCTCTCCCTGGTGGCGGATGCCGACCGGGGATTATGGGTCGGATTGGATGTGGGGGTGAACTACATCAATCCCCAATCCCCGTTTACCCATTACAGGGCCAGTACCGGGAGCATGGGAACCATTTATGCCATTCTGCCGGATGGGGACCGTATCTATATCGGAACCAACCATGGATTGTTCCAGGCAGACATCGTGCAAAGGGGACAGACATTTTTGTTCAGCAACCTGCGGTTTATCCCGGACAGCTACGGACAGGTATGGACCCTTGAAAAGGCAGACGGTCACATCATTTGCGGACACAATGAGGGAACGTTTCAGGTAAGGGATGGAAGGTTGCACCCAATATCTTTGGTTACCGGCGGATGGGTGTATACCCGTAAAAGAGATTTCCTGATCGGCGGGACCTATACGGGCCTGATTGTGCTGGAAAAAAATCCGGCCGGTCAATGGGCGTTCCGCAACAAGATCGCGGGATTCTCTGAACCGACAAGGTACCTGGAAACGGATTATCTGGGATATGTCTGGGCCTCTCACCATCAAAAAGGCATTTACCAGATTGAACTGGAAGAGGACCTTCAATCCGTCCGGCAGGTCCGGCACTTCCCGGACCTTGGCGGAAGGACGTATAACATAAAGACTTTCAAGATCAACAACAGGGTGGTTTTTTCCACGTCGGAGGACATCTATACCTTTGATTTTGTAAGGAACGAAATCAGCAGGTTCAACATCCTCGCCGGGCAGCTGGGGGCGTACAAGGCAGCTGACCAGATTCTGCATTACAAAAACAACCTGTACTGGTTTATCACAAGAGACAGGATTGCTTTGTTTGAAATCGAAATGGATTTTTCGGCCACAAAAAGGTTTGAGATTCCCTATGAACAGACCTTTTTCCCACAGCGTAACATACAACTGGCCGCCCTGGATGAAAACACCATCCTGATCCCAAACCCTAAAAGCTTTGATGCCTACAATATGCGGCTCGGTGCATCAACGGAGGAGGCATCCAGACTGCAATTTGAAAAGCTGGTGTTTTTCAGCGAGCGTGACACCATGGTATTTAGGGGTGGGCAGGAAAAGATCCGCATACCCTGGAGGTTGAACAATATGCGTGTCCATTATTCCGATCCGTCAAATTTTGACCGGGCAGACAAGGAATTTGAATACCGGATACGGGCCCTGGGTCCCGCCTGGCATGCCTCGTCATCGGATCATTTCAGCTTCATGAATTTAAAACACGGCGCCCACGAAGTGGAGGTCCGTTCAGTATCCGGTCACAGCATACAAATGCAGTTCACGCTAAACAAACCATGGTACCGGACCAGGCTGGCGATTCTTGCTTATTTACTTGCCCTGGGGGCAGGTGTTTGGGGACTGGTCCTCTTTTTCAGATTTGAGATCAAAAGACAAAAAGAGCTGGCCGAATTGGAAACAAGGCAAAGCACGCTGCTCAACGAATTGGATTACAAGAGCTTTGAACTGATGATGACCATGCGTCATCTGATGATGAAGGACGGAATCCTTGGTGACTTGCAGAAAGAGATCGATGTTACCAGGGATCAAAACACCCGGTTCCCTGTCAAGTCATTAAACAATATGGAAAGGATCCTGAACCGTGGACTGGGAGCCAGCAACGCAGACTGGGAAAAGGCAATGCACAACCTGAAGCTGTCCCAGCAGGGATTTTTCAAATTCCTCAAGGAAAATTATCCGGAACTTACCCCCAATGACCTGCGCCTGTGCTCCTACCTGAGGATGAATTTCAACACCAAGGAAATTGCGCACTTACTAAATATCTCGGCCAGAAGTGTGGAAACCAGCCGTCACCGGCTTAGGAAAAAACTGAAGTTGGGAAAGAAGCAAAACCTTACCGAATTCCTGATCAGCCTCGATTGGGAGGAAATGACATTTTAACAAGCTTACAAACTTGCGCTGCTGACACTTACATTAAGATGTAGTGGCAATGCTGAGGTGATTTCTTCCGGACTATTCACCGGAAGAAAGTGATATCACACCTCAAATTTGATAATCCCTTTCAATTGTCGTAAATTGCATATAGTGGTCAGTGGCCCCACAATAAACTGCCAATGGCCCCACAACATACTTTCAGGGCTCCGCACTTAATTACGAAACCCTATATGTTTGCCCAGAAGCACCTTTTATTCCTTCTACTGGCTGCCGCCTTGCTTTCCCTGCCAACCGCCTGCAAGGAGCCACTGGAGCCACCGCCTGGCAACGGCGGACCAGCCGACAGGTGTCCGCCCCTTACCAGGGTCATACCGCAGGATTTGCCGCTGGAAGAATTGCTGGACAAGGTACAGCGACAAACCCTAGGGTATTTTTGGGATTTCGCCGAGCCGAACTCCGGGATGGCCAGGGAGCGGAACACATCCGGTCACCTCGTCACAACGGGGGGCACGGGTTTTGGCATCATGGCCATGATCGCAGGCGTGGAAAGGGGCTGGCTTGAAAGGGAGGAGGTCCTGCAACGGATGGTCAGGATTGCTGAATTTTTGCGTGATGCGGACCGTTTCCACGGGGCATGGTCCCACTGGATTGATGGCCGCAACGGCAGCGCATTGCCATTCAGTGCGCTGGACGATGGCGGAGACCTGGTAGAAACCGCGTTCCTGGTGCAGGGCCTGATTGCAGCCAGGGAATATTTTGACCTGGACCATCCGACGGAGACCTATTTACGGGAGCTCGTCGATGAACTCTGGCATGGGGTCGAGTGGACATGGTATACGAGGGGGCAAAATGTACTCTACTGGCATTGGTCTGCCAACCACGGCTTTGCGATGAACATGGGCATACGTGGCTGGCATGAGGCAATGATCGTTTATGTGCTTGCTGCGGCATCCCCAACCCATCCCATCCAGCCGGAAGTCTATCACCAGGGCTGGGCAGGAAATGGCAATATGCGAAACGGCCGATACTTTTATGATCTCCGGCTCCCCCTGGGACCGGATTATGGGGGACCCCTTTTCTTTGCACATTATTCTTTTCTGGGGCTTGACCCACGGGGACTCATGGATCAATATGCAGACTATTGGGAGCAGAACCGCAACCATACACTGATCAACCACCGGTACGCCATTGCCAACCCCTACGACTACTGCCACTACAGTGATTCGCTCTGGGGCATCACGGCCAGTGACGACCCCGAAGTCGGATACCAGGCGCATGCGCCCTTTGACCGTGACAACGGGACCATCACCCCCACTGCCGCGCTTTCTTCCATGCCTTATACCCCGGAAGAAAGCATCCGGGCCCTGAACACCTTTTATTATTACCTCCATGACGACCTCTGGGGCGACTACGGGTTCAGGGACGCCCTGAACTTTGAGCACAACTGGTTCGCCAGCAGCTACCTTGCGATTGACCAGGGACCCATTGTGGTGATGATTGAGAATTACCGCAGCGGGCTCCTCTGGGAGGTTTTTATGAGGAATGAAGAGGTCGGAGTCGGACTGCAAAAGCTGGGATTTTATTATTCGGATGAAAAACAGAACACCGGAATGTCAACAAAAGAAATACCATGGACCACCATTACCGAACATTGAGAAAGGGTCTGTTATTACTGGCCGTGCTCAGCCCACTGCTCACTTCCGCACAACTTGTCGTTGAACCAGCTTCCCATGCCTTTCCGCCTTTACAGATACATACCTCATCTGCTGAACAATCTTTCACGATCATTAATGAGGGGAACACGGAGATCTCCCTGTTGCCTGGGGATATCCGGATGGCCTCCCAGGGGGCGCAAAGCTCCAGCCTGTCGGTGCTTACCTACAACCTTTGGTTTGACAGCCAGAACTGGCCCGCCAGATTCAGGCATATGCTGGCTGAGATCCGGGAACTGGATCCGGACATCATTGGTCTGCAGGAAGTTATTCAACGTCCGCAACTTGAGAACCAGGCCAGATCCCTGGCCGACTCACTGGGCTATTACTATTATTTTTCCTCACGCGACGAGGAGTCTTCCGGAACGCGTTTTGGCAACGCCATCGTATCCAGGTATCCCATCGAGGCGGCCCACTGGCGGGCGCTGAACCCGCTGAATGATTACCGGACCGCCGTCCATGCGCAGATAAATGTAGACGGCAATGTCGTGGATTTTTACAACACCCACCTGCACAACGCGGCTGTCAACGTTCATATCAGGGAAGAGCAGATGCTTGACCTGCTCGGCTTTATCGAATCCACGCAAAGCGGGGGTTTCGTGTTTGTAACCGGTGACTTCAATGCAAATCCCGACTGGGAGGAGATGGAGCTGATGTACGAAAGCTTTTACGATGTATATCCCCTGTTCCACCCCAACCACCTCGAGCCAGAACATGGCACCCTTAACTACCATCTCGGTCACCAGCAGCGAAGGATTGACTATATTCTGTTCGGGAAGGCCCGCAGTGAACTGCTCGACCCCACATCAGCCGCGGTGGTTCTCGACACCCCCGGGGAAGGCGGGATATGGGGGTCTGACCATTTCGGGGTTTTTGCTACATTCCGCATATTGTCGGATGCAGATGCATTTGTCATCGGGCAGGTTCCGGATGAGATCCTGTTACAGCCTTCTGAAAGCGTTCAAATCGGACTCTCATTTGCCCCGTTCGCAACAGGCCTGCACGAAGCCAGGCTGATTGTCGGTGACGCGGAAGTGCCGGTCAGCGGGGAGGGTTTTGACGCTACGGTCAGGCTGTTCCCCTGGGAAGAGTCTTTCACGGGGATTCCGCCGGGGCAGCTCCCCCTGGGATGGGAAGGGGACCCGGATCACTGGGCTGCTACAGAAACGGACCTCGCAGGGGGGACTTCACCGGAAATGACATTCACCGGCGTTTCCACCACATCAGGGGATTTCCGCTTGCTCGGTCCGATGATTGCGGTTGGCGGACTGGACAGTCTTGGATTGTCGTTCCGGCATGCAGTCTCCGGTGCTGGTGAAAACGGGGTGCACGTCCTGAGGGTAATGCGTATTGCAGATGACCAGTCTATCCTGTTGTGGGAATCTGAAGCCCGGGAAATTGCCGCACCAGAGGTGGTGACCATCACGATTGCCTCCAGCGGGCAAGGGACAGATGAAGGAATCATGCGCCTGGTCTGGGAGGTGGAAATGGCTGACGGGGGAACAGGGA